>CALDNY010000024.1 GCA_937914685.1 uncultured Kordiimonadaceae bacterium | reverse complement strand
TTCTCCTGGGGTCATGGGGGCTAGGGTGTTTGCTTTGGGGTGATATTTTCCGGCTAGGAATAATCCGATCCGTCTGATTTGTGCTTGATAGTGGGCTTTATATTCCCTTGGCATTGTCTCGTCGGCGATTTTCTTTTCCAATATTCCTTTAAGTCCCGTTAAGTGAGACGCTGTCATGGCTTGGACGGCGGGGGATGCGCTGTCATCACTGGCGCTCATCATCATATAATGGACAAAAACATAGCCGACCCTGCGGTGAATAGCAGCTTTTAAGGGGTCTTGTTGATGGGGGGCGAGGATTGTATTTTGGGCGATTTTAACGATATAATGATCGACACTGATTTGGCTACTATCACGCACGTTAAAATCATTAATCCGTGCCAAGCGTTGCTTGTTAAAGAGCAAATTGAGACTATGGCTTGCGCTTGCTTCGGTTAGGGCAAGGGCGTCAAATGTTTTGCCGGTATCACGGGGGAAACTCTCATCTGATAACCTATAACCAAAGGCCTTAGGCGGTATTAAATCAAGCACGCTTTTGGGCAAGGCAAGATAATCAGGTTGCAATGTTTCTAATATTAAATCCAAGGCGTCGTCTTGACGCTCTCGAGAGACGATTGTATGACGCGGAACGTAATTTTCGCCTTTAAGCTCATAGCCAAAAATCATTCCCCCCAATGATTTTGCCACAGCATTAATTTGAAAACGCGGTAAATAATAAAGCGGTACTAACACTTCTTCTAATTGTGAAAGCGGTGTGCCGTTGGCGATATTATTAAGACCAAAATTATCAATGGCGGTTGTGCGTACTTTAAATAAATCACGGACTTGATCAAGCACATTGGAGCCAAAGTCCCATAAATGGCTATCGGCGTGGGCGCTCGCGTCGCCGCGGCTATCACTATCGGCCACAAATTGATGGCCTGATCCATAAGCCTCTTTTAAAATCTTGGTAAGCCCTGCGGCTTCTTGTTGTGCATTGTCATATTGACGGTAGCCATAATTAACGGCTATTTTATTCCACGCGCCGATATTTTCACTATAAGGATTTGAAATGTCCACTTTGCCGTCTTTGCCCATAACAATGCGCGGATGGGGGTAATCCATTACGTCATCATCACCATTGATGCTGGCAATATAATTATGAGCAAATCCCAAAGTATGACCCACTTCATGGGCCCCTAATTGACGAGTACGAGCCAATACCAAGGCCATTTCCTGATCCGTATTCCCCCCTTGGACATAAGGGCCACTAACAGCGGTTGCAATCATGAAATCCTGACGAGAACGCAAGGAACCAAGGGTAACGTGACCCTTAATAATCTCACCCGTGCGCGGATCAATCACGCTCATTCCGTATGACCACCCTCGGGTCGAGCGGTGAACCCAATTAACGATATTATAACGCACATCTTGAGGGTCAATGTCGTCGGGTAAAATTTTCGCTTGAAAAGCATTGATAAATCCTGCCGCTTCAAAGGCTTGGTTCCACCAACTCACTCCTTCTTGCAAAGCATCACGAATTGCCGGTGGGGCGCTGCTATCAATATAATAAATAATAGGTTTAACCGCTTCGCTCATATTGGCGGTTGGGTCTTTTTTTTCTAGACGGTGACGATTGATATAATATTTAAGGATTGGCTCATCAATTTTAGTGCCGTAATCCATAATTTTCGTCATATTAAAAGACATATCAGGATGAGCAAGGCGCGGTTTATAATGATCATCAGGCAATTCAACAAATGATAGACGCTGTTGCAAGGTGATGATATTGGCGTTTGCCGCGACCGAGCGGACAAAATTACCGGGATTATCAGACATAAAGCTGACCGTTGCTTCTAATTCAGTGTTTTTGGGAAAGGTTTTTGTGTGTTGTAAATTAACGAAACTGCGATCATCATTTAATTTAAAATCGCCCTGCTTGGATCTTTTGATTTTTGCAACAACGCTATGTTGATCACTTACCATAAATTTTGTGATATTAATCAGCACCGCGCCATTATTATCATTAGCCGCCACCTTAAAGGCCCAAACGATAGAAGGGGCAAAAGCATCACGAACCGCTGCTCTTTCCTTTGGATTATCGGATGTGGCAATGAATTGAGTATTTTTTTGATGCAGTAAAACTTTTTGACCTACTTTTGCAAAATAAACCAGTTTGGTAGTGCCAATTTGCCCACGATCAAGGGCAATATCGTTTGAACCAAGGGCGCCGGGCAAGCTGACCTGATAAATAAAATCCTCATTATATTGATCAACTCGCAGATAAACTTCGCCTTGGTCATGATCAAGATAAAGCGTAAAAAACCCTTCTTTCTTTTCCATGGCCTTGGTAAAATCGGCAATAGTCGCTGCATTTACGCCCATTGATAGCGTGATGAATAAAATTAAAGACGTAACAAAATTGCGCAACATGGTCGTTCCTTTTTTAATGAGTATAACGCTTTGCAAATGGCTCATCGCGATCAAGATTTAGGTATCTATCCCTTAACATCGTCCGTCTTGAAACCAGATCATATTCAACGCCGCGGATAATCACATGATCAGTGTTTGATGTGACCTCAAGCGGATCAGCGTCCCAGACAACCACATCGGCGTCTTTACCCACATCCAAACTTCCGACCACCTTATCAATACCGAACATTTCAGCAGGGTTAAGAGTTAAGGCGCGAAGGGCCCCATCGTAGCTCATGCCGTGAGCAACAGCAATTCCAGCAAATTGAAGAATATAATTAGCCGCATTCAATGATCCCATACCCTCATGATAGAATGAAAATTTAACCCCAGCATCTTCTAGGCGTGCGGCATTGGCAAAACTAGTGCCTGCCATTGTTACATTTTCAAAAATATTTTGTTCAGGATCAATGATCACCGCAATATCCGCTGCGGCAAGCTCAGCACCGACTTTCCATGCTTCTTGCCCACCTTGAATGATCAAATCAAGTCCATAATCATTTTTAAGGGCAATTGCACCGCGAATTTCCGCTTCGCTTCCCATTTCAAGAACAAGTTTCTTATCACTATTAACAACAGGGATTAGCGCCTGCATATCTGCAAAAGATAATAGGTATTTTTGCGATTGTCCGCGCATAGCACGTGTTTGATTGCGCTGATAATCCAACACTTGATCAAATATAGCGCGGATGCGGTTCCAAGCAACACTACGGTTTGCAACATTGGAGAAATTTGCATGCATCGGCCCTTCGGCAAAATTCATGTTTTGGGTATTATCCATGGTAATAAACGCTGAGGAGCCGCTAAAAATATCATCCGATGATGAAGGGGCGGATAAAGCCCGTGTGATCCCCTGACGACG
>CALDNY010000023.1 GCA_937914685.1 uncultured Kordiimonadaceae bacterium | reverse complement strand
CCAATCCCCCAACATATATGTGAATATACCAACGACCTTATTGAAAAAGGCGCTTTAAATTTAGATAAATCCAAAAACGATCATATGACCCTTACTTTTCATGATAGCTGTAATGTTTCGCGCGCCTCACGCATGGGCGATAAGCCCGGCGGTCAATATGAAATTCCCCGGGCGGTTATACGTGCTGTCTGTAATAATTTTGTGGATATGGCTCCAGAAACCATCCGCGAAGGTACTTTTTGTTGTGGTGGCGGGGGCGGATTACTCACTGATGATCTCACCGAGCTTAGGGTCAAAGGGGCCGCACCGCGAATGCAAGCCTTAAAAAATGTTGTTGAGGAAAATGGCGTTACTCATATGGCGGCGATATGTGCCATTTGTAAAAGTCAATTTTCAAAAGTTATGCCTTATTACGGCATGAGAATGGATAATATCGTCAGTGTTCACCAATTGGTCAGCAATGCCATTATTCTTGATGGTCAAATCAATGATGAAGATGAAAATATAGAAGAAACTGCTGGTGATGGGGCGGTTTAAGTCAGACTATTAAGAGGAAATAAAAAATGGATCATACACAACTTACTAATCGGCGCTTTAAAGAGGGTGATAATAAACATCGTCCTTGGCAGCAAGAAATTTTTAAGGGTGATACAAGCCATAAATGCCCCACTTATATTCACCGTGCACCGCCCTGTCAGGGGGCTTGCCCTGCTGGAGAAGATATTCGCGGTTGGTTAAATATTGCCAACGGCATTGAAAAAGCTCCCGGCGATATGTCATGGCAACAATATGCTTTTGAACGCTTGAGCATTGCTAACCCGTTCCCTGCAATTATGGGAAGGGTCTGTCCCGCACCTTGTGAAACGGGATGTAATCGCAATGCGATCGAAGATCATGTGGGCATTAATGCCATTGAGCAATATATTGGTGATTATGCCCTAGAACAAGGCTTTAAATTAGCCGACGCTGGTGCAGACACAGGTAAAAAAGTTGCCGTCATTGGTGGAGGTCCAGCGGGTTTAACCGCCGCTTATCAATTGCGACTAAAAGGCCACGGCGTTACTATT
>CALDNY010000022.1 GCA_937914685.1 uncultured Kordiimonadaceae bacterium | reverse complement strand
CAAGGTTGATTATGGCAGAAAAAATGTTATGGATGATGCCAACTAAAGCTACAGTCGCCGATATGGTGTTGCCGATGGGAGTTTTACAGCATCCTGTGTACCAACGATACAAGCCTTTTTCGCTTAAACGAACACAACGAAGGTGATTCACGCCTTGTTCAAAAGTTACTTGGGACGGTGTTAATTGAAAAATATCAGTGCCACCATATTGATCCAAGATGACATCTTCATTGCCAAGATAACGGGCAAAGGCCTGACAATCATCACAATAACAAACGACGCGCGTTCCAGAATTTGCCGTTACATCATGGGCCATGCCTTGCACTAGACCGCAGCTACATTTTAAAAGAATTTCAGTCATATTTTAATCCTTCTGCAGACCTACCATATTACAAACATTCCTCAAAATAATTTAAATTGGTCAGTGGTGGCGGGTTTTATACAGAGTTCCCCATCATGGCGGACATTATTAACATAGGGGTTCACTTGATAAATTTCTAATTTTTTTTCAAGTTTATTTGAAAGGGTTTTAAAAATATTCATATCCGGCGGATCAGAGGGACGCAACCAATTGTCATAATCTTCTGGGCAAATAATGATCGGGGCACGGTGGTGGATTTTTTTCAAAGCACCGCTCGATGCTTTGGTAATGATTGCCACTGTTTCAAGCCAATCTTCGCCCGCAGGTCCTGTCCATGCTTGCCAAATACCCGCAAAGACAAAGGGTTTTTTATCGGGCAGACAAATATGATATGGTACGGGCGAGGCGCCACCGCGTTTCCATTCATAATATCCGTCAGCCACAATAAGGCATTTACGCCTTTTAAAGGGCCCCTGAAAAGACGGTTTTTGATCAATGGTTTCTGAACGTGCATTAATCAGAGGCCGATCTGTTTGTATTTCTTTGGCAAAATGAGGGATCAATCCCCACCGCATGAGTGCCCCTTCTTTTGCGGGTAAGGGCGCGTCAATATTTATGGATTGATCAATGTCCGATCCTTTTAGGCGCAGTACCGCCACCGGTTGGGTCGGGGCAACATTAAAACGTGACGGTACCGAAAACGGATATCCCATATCCATAAATTCAATAAAGCTATTGTAGCTTTCGCTAGAAAGTGAGTATCTTCCACACATGATTTATTCTACACTATAATGATCATTAGAAAATTCAAAGTTTATAGCATATGAAACGAGATTATCCAGAACGTCCCATCGTCGCCGTTGGCGTTATTGTTATTAAAGACGATAAAGTGCTGCTGATCCAGCGCAATAAAGCACCCAAATTAAACCTTTGGAGCATTCCTGGTGGGGCCCAAAATTTAGGTGAAGAATTAACCGATACTGCAAAACGTGAAATATTTGAAGAAACCTCCATTGTCATTAAAAATATCAAACTTATTGATGTTTTGGATTTTATCGAACGTGATGATGAAGACAATATTCGTTATCATTATAGCTTGATTGATTATGTGGCAGAATATAAAGAGGGAACCTTAAAAGCAGGTGATGATGCTTGCGCCGCCAAATGGGTTTCATTTACAGACCTTGAACAATATCAATTATGGACGGAAACTTTGGACATGATTATCAAAGCAAAAAACATACTCGCCCAAGGTAAATGAACAATGGACAATAATAATATAGTTATCAGATTTTTCTATAGCATTGGCCGCCATTTAAAAGTTTTTGCCATCGCCGTTGCTTTTTCCACTGTGGTATATGGTGGTATTTATCTTATAATGTATTTAACGGGTTCTATTTAAGGAAAAATAAATGTCAGCTAAATCTACGCCGAAAATAACCAAATTATTTTGGCTTTTATTTATGGTCTTGGCCATGGTTATTTATATTTTGGTGATTAGTCGTCTTATTGATGCCTTTTTGTCTGGTCATATTGTTATGGAATTAATTTGCTATCTTATTGCTGGAATTATCTGGATTTTTCCGGCAAAATGGATCATGTTTAAAATTAATAAAACCGACGAAGCAGGGAAAGAATAATGCGCATTTTCTTTAAATTAATTATACTTTCAATGGCGATCATGCTGACGTCTTGCGCTGGTAATAACAAAGAACCAGCCCCAACGCCGACCGCGCCACGACAAAATATTGACAGCACTAATGTGGACGCCACTTATGATAAAGAAAATATCATGAACGCAGCCTCGGAATTTTTTGGCGGCGGATCAGAAGCATTGGCGGGCGTTATTGAAAAAGCCTTTAAAGATTTAGGTGAACCAAATGGATATATCATCGGCACAGAAGTGAGTGGAGCCTTAATAGTAGGCGCTCGTTACGGTGACGGAACGCTTTCTCATAAAATTGAAGGCGACCAACGCATCTATTGGAAAGGCCCCTCTATCGGCATTGATATTGGCGCCAATGGCTCCCGGGTTTTTGCCCTTGTTTATAATTTAAATGATACGGAGGAGCTATTCCAACGTTTCCCCGCGGTTGAGGGAAGTTTATATTATATAGCTGGTGTTGGTATTAATTATCAGCAAGTCGACGACATTATCATCGCCCCTATTCGCGTTGGTGTTGGCCTGCGCGCTGGGATTAATTTAGGGTATCTACATTTTACAAAAGAACGCAGTTGGAGCCCCTTTTAAGGATTAGCTTATAAATTTATGAAATTCTAAACTATCCTCATTTGATAAATTTGCCATATATTGATAACCATCAAGATTAAAATTTTTCAAATCGGCGACATTTTCAATTTTATTTTGAATAATATAGCGGGCCATCATACCACGGGCTCGCTTGGCCATCATACCAGGGCTTTTGGCGATACCTGTCCGGTCTTCCCGGGTCCGAGAAACAGTCTTT
>CALDNY010000021.1 GCA_937914685.1 uncultured Kordiimonadaceae bacterium | reverse complement strand
TTTACGTTTGGATACACCTTAACAGACTGTCCAGTTTTTTAGGACCACCTCATTGGTCACAAATTTGGTCACAGTGCCAAATGGGCAGCTTCAAAATTCGGTTAAGTCATTGAAAGTGATGGTGGGCGGTACGAGGTTCGAACTTGTGACCTCCTCGATGTCAACGAGGCGCTCTACCACTGAGCTAACCGCCCTACCTAGACATTAGAAAAATTGTTATACTCAATCCTCACAACAAAGCAAGCTCAAACATATATAAAAATCATTATTTTTATTCATGGAACATTAAGTTATGATTTGTTATTCTCAATCAGAAATGAGGAATAAATTATGAAATTATTATTTAAACTTCTCGGACCTGTTATTTTATCGACCCTGTTATTTGCTTGTGCGCCAAGCATTAAAAATAATATCACTCGTTTTCATAATCTGCCCACACCTCACGGCGAGACTATCAGCGTTGTCGCCATGGATCCCGCTTTACAACAAAGCATAGAATTTGCCACTTATGCCAATATGGTAGGGCAAAAATTAGGGACTTTCGGCTATAATCCACCGCAAAATAATGCATCCCTTTATGTGGCGGAAATTGGTTATGATATTCGCCCACTAGACGAAACATTCATTGAAAACCGTTCTCCCATATCAATCGGCGTCGGCGTAGGAAGCGGACACCGAAGAGGTACTTCTATGGGAATGGGCCTTTCCACGGGTTTTGGTTCTTCTAATAGACAAGGGGCTTATCTTAGTCATTTAAGTTTAAACATCATTCGCCTTAGTGACGGTGTGCGCCTTTACGAAGGCGTGGTTGAAAACCGAGGTCAAAACCAAAATATATCCGCCGTGATACCCTTTATGATTGATGCCCTTTTTCAAGATTTCCCCGGCCAAAGCGGCACTTCTAATACAATAAAAACCACCATAAATTAAAATGACGAATATTGGATAATTTTATGATTTCCCCTAATCAATCGCCCGATAAATGTGATCGCTTGCCTGCGAGCAATCCCTCATTACAAACTCTCGATCTGCTGTTACGAAGGCGGTCTTTAACGGTTAAAGATATGATAGAGCCCGGACCAAATGCTGAGCAACTAGAACAAATTCTTACCATCGGGTCGCGAGTGCCTGATCATAAAAAACAGATGCCGTGGCGTTTTTTAACCTTTGAGCATACAGCGCGAAAACAGATTGGGGTGATCTTACGCGATGTATTTTGTCACAATAACCCTGATTGTAATGATGAGCTGGCTAATTTTGAAGAAAACCGTTTTATGCGCGCACCGCTTGTCATTGCCGTCATATCAAAGGCATCCTCTGATAATCCAAAAGTACCCGAATGGGAGCAAATATTATCGGCGGGCGCGGTTTGTCAGAATATTTTAATCGCGGCTAATGCGATGGATTTTAGCGGCCAATGGCTTACGGAATGGTATTCTTATGATCAAGAAATTTTAGAGCAATTAGGGCTGTCAAAAGAAGAGCGAATAGCAGGTTTTATCTATATCGGAACGCCGAACAAAAATCCCGCAGAAAGGGAACGCCCCGACATTAAGGCAATCGTTCAAAAATGGTCTAATTAAAATTAATAAAAATGGTTGGCAAGAATGATCATATTAACATTTTCGTTATCTTCGCTCAACGGCAGGACGATTGCAGAATAATTAATGTGACTTTTATTAATGCTCTCTAAAGTGCTTATTATAAAATATGGTTTTTTATTTTTCACACACCATTTAAAACGGTCACACGATTCACCATAAGATTCAATACCTTCTAAATTATTCTTTTTTTCTCCAACAAAATTGGTACAACCCGTTCCGACCAAGCGAATATTAAAATCACCTGTGTCTGGCAAATAATCGAATAACATAATCATCGGCAAAATCGGGACAATATCATGGGGGCTAATATCAGCGCGGCTTGGCATATTGCGCTCACCTTTGAGTTTTAACCAATAATTATAAAACTCAAGCTGATATTTTACGGTAAAATCGCTTTTAGAAAAATCGGTGATGAAATTAGAATTGTTACTCATGAAAAACCCTAGGACTAAACTATAAAACTAAGTCTCAAGGCTAAACTCTAAATCTAAACAAAAGGTTTACAAATAGATCAAATAAGATGTTCTTTGGTTTTTAAAAATTTTATGTCTGGGTTTTCTTCTTTTGCTTTATCTAAACGCCAAGAATTTCGCGCTAAAAATACGGGCGATCCAGTATGGTCTTCGGCCATATTGGCCTTATTATGATCAATAAATTTTTTGAGTTTAATAGGATCATCACTTTCTACCCACAGGGCCGTATAGAGGGAAGTGGCTTCAAACCGGCACGGCACCTCATATTCGGTGCGAATACGGTCGGCCATTACTTCAAACTGTAGCATACCAACGACACCCACATACCATTCAGCACCAATGACAGGTTTAAATACTCTGGCCGCGCCCTCTTCGGCTAATTGGTGTAAGGCGCGGGCTAGATGTTTGGCTTTCATGGGATCATCGGGGCGCACAGTTTGGATATATTCGGGGGCAAAACTTGGGATACCTATGAATTTTAAATCTTCGCCTTCGGTAAGACTATCGCCAATACGCAAATTGCCGTGGTTGGGAATGCCAATAATATCACCAGGCCACGCCTCTTCGGCTAATTCTCTATCTTGAGCTAAAAAAAGCACAGGGTTATGCAGGTTAACCAGTTTTTGACTGCGTACATGTTTAAGCTTCATTCCTCGCTTAAATTGACCAGAAACCAGTCTAAAAAATGCAATGCGGTCGCGATGCTTAGGGTCCATATTGGCTTGAATTTTAAAGACAAAACCGCTGACCTTTTTTTCATAAGCCGCCACGTCCCTTAGGTTGGTTTTATAAGTGCCTGGTTTTGGCGCATATTTGCTCAAACCTTCTAGCAGCTCGCGCACACCAAAGGTATTAATGGCACTACCGAAAAACACCGGTGTTAAGGTGCCTTCTAAATAGGCTTGTTGGTCAAATTCTGGACAAAGCTCGCGCACCATTTCAACTTCTTCACGTAGTTTGATGAGTAAATCTTCGCGAATAAGCCCTTCTAATGCGGGATCATTAATGCCTTGGCAGGTAATCCCTTGATCAGGTATTTCCCCTTTGGATTTTTCCACTAAAATAAGCCGGTCATTAATCAGATCATAACAGCCTTTAAAATCGCGTCCCATGCCGATCGGCCATGTGGCGGGGGCAATATCAAGGGCAAGGGTTTCACTAAGATTATCAAGCAGATCAAAAGGGTCCAATGCTTCGCGGTCCATTTTATTGAAAAATGAAATCACTGGCATGTCGCGCAAGCGGCATACTTCAAATAATTTTAAGGTTTGCCCCTCTACCCCCTTGGCACTATCAAGCACCATAACAGCGCTATCAACGGCGGTTAGCACTCGGTAAGTATCTTCGGAGAAATCTTCATGACCGGGAGTATCAAGCAGGTTAAACATACGATTTTCATATTCAAATGACATCACCGATGAGGCCACGGAAATTCCACGTTCTTGTTCTACCTTCATCCAATCAGAACGGGCCCGTCTGCGGGCGCCGCGCGCTTTAACTTCGCCGGCC
>CALDNY010000020.1 GCA_937914685.1 uncultured Kordiimonadaceae bacterium | reverse complement strand
ACAGGATACACCTTAAATAAGCTGCAAACCTGTCCAAACAAACAGGACCACCTTAGTTGTGAGTGTTGACAAAACAGAGCCGCCCGTTAGCGCAACTCCAGAAGTTACAGAAGCCGCCTCTGAAGAAATTGAATTTGACACTATAGAAATTGAAACTGCTGCTGATGAGATAGAAATTGAATTTGACAGTTCAGATGATGATGCTCCTACGACTGCATCTGAAGTTAGTGAAGTAGAAACTGCGCCTGAACCTGAAGTTGAAGTTGAAGTTAATGAAGTAGAAACTGCGCCTGAACCTGAAGCTGAAGTTAATGAAGTAGAAACTGCGCCTGAACCTGAAGCTAGTGAAGTAAAAGAAGAAGCCGCTGTAGAAATTGAAACTGCCGCTAGTGATGATGATGTAGAATTCTCAAGTAATAACCAGTCTAAAGAAACATCACAGGATGATATTGATAATTTATTTGGATAATCTAAAATTCAATCATTTTTAAAGATTGCTTGTAATATCACTACTTAAAACAGGTTCACCAAATAAATAGCCTTGGCCCTTATTGATACCACAGTCAAGGATCTCGACCAGAGTTTGATCAGCCTCAATTTTTTCAACGATTAATTCCATATCGTACCGACTATAGGCCTCTTTTATGTCTTTGCGCTCAATATCAAGATCTTCGCTAAGAATAAGCTTGGGACTTAATTTCACATATCTGAAATAACGTGATGCCAAATCCGACAAATCATGATTTAAGCTTTCTACATTATCCATAGAAAAACGAAAGCCCCGCTTTCCAAGACTAGCCAATGATTGCCAAATCTTATTCGGTTGGCGTTCCACATCCTGCTGGGTGAATTCAAACACTAACCGATCCGCCAACTCGTGATTATCAAGCATAAAATCAACAAATTGCGGGAAAAAATCTTTGTCATTTAAGGACACTGATGAAATATTACAAAAGAAACGCATATTAGGTTTCCTAGGGCCCAGCCTTCTGATCACTTGAATACATCTAAACAGTAATAAATTATCCAACGTACTCACAAGTCCCGTATCTTCGGCCAGTTTAATATATTGAGAGGGGAAAATAACATCGCCTTTATCATCGCGAACCCGAGAATATGCTTCATAATGCATTACTTTGCGCGCAGGTAAGGATACAATCGGCTGAAGATATAAATCAATCCTATTATCCTCTAGCGCATGATGCATAATATTAAGAATTTCATCGGCTTCCTTATCATGCCCATGTTGTAATTCTAAGGAATGAGAATCACTAGTGTCGCCTTCATGCAATCGTTCGGAAAAACTTTTGCCTGATTTTTCGACTACTTGTCCAAGCAGTGTTTGCAACAGGCGCATTTCATTGACAATTTCTTTATTATGGCCTTGATCACCTGATTTAAATTGTTCGTTAAGGTGTTTTATTTCTTCCTGTAGTTGCTCTAATAAATCCACATTTACTTGATAATCTTGATGAAGAGCCATCAAGCGATTACTAACATCATCTTTATTGGCGCGGATAATATATATAATATGTAATTGAACAAATAATAGAAAGAGGCCAGACCCTAAAATTTTTGTGATTATAGGATCAATATCGGCAATGAATGACGGAAACATCATTGTTGCGAAAACCGAAATGGCCATATAACCTAATGCTATAAAAATATGTGAGATCATATTGATAAAATATCCTGAATCTTTGCTCTAAACTCTATCCATTATTTAAATATATAAAGTTACGATAAAGCAATTTAATTATTCAATCAAGAAAAGTAACTTAACAACAACATTCTTTCTTCTCGTTTTGAATTTATATTTTTAAAAAAACGTTACCATTGGAGAATTGCTAAAATTATTGACGCGATTTTAACGACTATGGTTTGTTAAAACATAAAAAAGGGCAGCTTTAGCTGCCCTTTAATGATTGATCTAATGAAAATAGTTTTAAGAAAGATATTCTTTAATTTCTTTAATTCTCTTTTCTTCACTTACAAGATATTTAAGCCAGTTTTTTGCTGTTTTTTCCGATCTTTTATCCTTAGCTGCCTCACGGAAAGATTTACGAGCATCATCAAATTTTTCTAAAGCCATATAAGCTTGACCCTGAAGAAAACTAGACTGATCGGCACGTTTAACGCCCCCTTTAGCAAGGCCTTTACCAATAGAATCAGCAGCCTCTTGATACATATCTAGATTAAGATAAACATTGGCTAAACGAATATAAAGATTACCATCATCTGAAAGTTTTGCGGCCTTTTCAAGTGGTGCAATAGCTTTCTTTGAATCTTTGCCAATGATATATCCCAAAGCGAGAAGATCCAGATTTTTCTCACTCTCTTTAGAAATTTTATCTTTTAATGATTTTGCCATTACCTTAGAAGAATTAAAGGGCATTTCATGATAAAGATAAAGTTGAGCCATGGATTCTAATTCACGTCCTTTGTCCAACATACCTTGACGATAGGCAAGTTCATAGGTGGCTATTTGTTTCGCTTCTAGTTCTGAAACTTCAGCCGCTTTTAAACCTGGCGTAGCTGCCTTTTGTGCATAAAGGCCAGACAATTGTGTCCAATATTCCTTTTTAGGCCATCTTGATGTTAGTAATTCGGCAATCTCAAGAGTTTCTTTTTCATCGTCTAAACTATTATGCAACATACGAAGAAAGGCATACCAATTTTCCTTAACTTCGTTACCTTCTAGTTCAGATTTTTTAATAACCCAATTGAGGTTAGCAATTGCAATGCGAAAGTTTTTCTCTTTAACCGCGTCTGAAGCACCATCTTCAGCGCCTAAGGAATAATAAACGTTTGACATAAATACAATATTAGATACCGAAGGATTGGCTTGATATTTAAGCCATTCATTCAATAGACGTAGCGAACCTTCAAAATCATCTTTTTGAAAAAGAAGCTGCCCGACAATAAACGTTACAGAATCCTTCATAGCATAGGAAACGCCATCTTCCTTTAATATCTTCTGATAATAGCCTAAAGCTTCGTCATATTTTCCTGTATTTTGTGAAATACCGGCCATCATTTGATAAAAAGAAATCCGTTCAGTAGTCGTCACTCTGTCTAAATTTTGTTTTTTGAGAATTTCCAAGGCCTCGGCATATTGAGGAGGCTCCATATCCATATATTCAGTCGCTTTTGAAAGAATTTTATAAACCCTTTCACTAAAGCCTGAAGTTCTAACCTTAGGACGTTTATTACTCGCAGCCAAAGCAGCCGCAGATCGGGCGGCTTCCGCTTCCCAAGTAACTTGGGCAAACGCTTGTCCGCCCATTCCTAATGAGTTAGGAATGAACGATGAACTGGCCATAAAGCCTGTTAAAGCCGCAGCAAGAACAAGAGTTTTGGCAATTTTTTTAAAATTATACATTTTTATCTCTCTTTTTTGCATTTATTGAGCTAGTTCAAAAATTATTCTATTTTGAACGCCGTCCACAGAAATTGGATTACCATCGGCTACACGTGGTTTAAACTTAAATTTTTGGGCGGCCTTAACAGCATTTCTCTCAAACATTTTATGGCTAGATTCCACAGCAATAACATTATCAGTAGTCCCTTCAGCCGTCACCGTAAATTCAACAATCACATAGCCTTCAATGCCATTTTCAGCAGCACGTTGTGGATATTGAGGTGCAACCCGAACAATCGGTAGATATTCACCGTCTGCTGCGGAAAAGCCGCCAGTGCCCCCTGTTGAAACTGTAGAAATCACCATGGCTGTCGCTGCAATTTCAACACCGCCAGTAACATTTTCCACTGCTGTAGACATATCAATAGTGGTTGGTGCTGCTTCTGCTGCTTGTGGAACTTCAGGTTTATTTTCAATCTGACGAACTTCTTGAGCGTCACGTACTTGGCCTAATTCCACATGAACATTAGGTCCGCTGTCATCTAGCTTTATTTCATTGGTCGTAATAAGTAATTGCATTCCAAAAAATAACCCAAACGTAATCAGAGCCGCAAAAGTAAACGATATTGCATAACGTGTAATCATAATTAGCTCCTATCTATTTTTTAGTGGCAAGTACATAGTCCATGAAGCCAGCATTTCGCAAGGAATCCATAACATCAACGACCACACCAGTGGTAGAGCCTTTGTCCGCTTGGATCACAATAGATCCTTCTGGATTTTCGGCTTTCAAACGTTCCACATTAGCACGAACAGCACGAACATCAATTTGACGTTTCTCCATCCAGACTTCATCATTTTCAGTAATAGCAATCATGATATTGGCTTTAGTTTGGTCAGTGGCAGACGACCCATTAGGTCTATCTACTTCGATACCGGCTTCTTTAAGGAAGGACGCGGTGACGATGAAGAAGATCAGCATGATGAACACGATGTCAAGCATCGGGGTCATATCAATTGCGGCTTCTTCTTGTGGTTTTTTATGTTTACGCATATTTTTTCTCTTAATGATCCATTGTTAAATGGTCTTCGACCAAAGCAGCTTCTTTATTAACGCGCCCTTCAATGTAGGATGCTGCAAATACTCCTGAAAGAGCACCTACCATTCCTGCCATTGTCGGGATCGTTGCTCTTGAAATGCCAGCTGACATAGCTTTAACATTTGCTGAGCCTAGAATTGCTAATACATCAAAGACCTCAATCATACCCCACACAGTTCCAAGCAATCCCATAAGGGGAATGACGGCAACTAATGTTTTAATATGGGGTAAAGATCCTCTCAGATCCATACTGATTTGGCTAATCATGGCCTCTCGAATTTTGTGGGCGAACCAGGAAGTGCGCTCGCTGCGCGCTTCCCAAGTTCCCAACACTTCATTCACTTGGCGGTTATGGCCCGTTTTAAAATAAATCATACGTTCCAAAACCATAGCCCAGAGTACCAAGATGGTGAAGAAGATCACGACAAGGACAGGTCCACCCTTTTCCATAAAGTCACGAACAACTAAAAACGCATCTACTAGGGCATACATGATTAAGCTCCTCTATGCTGTTCAGCGTGAACGGCAATAATACCAGCACTTTGTTCTTCGATTGTGTGAACGATCGCTTTACTCCAACCACTCGCAATTGAGTGAAGGAACAACATAGGAAGTGCCACAACAATACCGATAACAGTTGTCATCAAGGCCGCGGAAATACCACCAGCCATAAGTTTCGGATCACCCGTACCAAACAATGTCATTGATTGGAATGTCATGATCATACCTGTAACAGTACCAAGAAGTCCCATAAGAGGTGCGATCGCGGCAATCAATTTTATCATCGTCAAGAAACGCTCTAACTTAGGCATTTCCTTCATGATGGCTTCGTCAATTTTCAATTCTAATGTTTCAACATCAGCATTTTGATTGACATCATGAACAGCAAGTACACGACCTAGCGGGTTATCTTCATTGACAATATCGCTCTTAATTTGCGCCCTCACTTTACCACCAACCGTTAGCAGATAAAAAGCACGTTCTAAGAACAACAGAATACCAATGAAACCAATAAAAAGGGTCAGGTAACCAATTGTACCACCTTGATCAAGACGTTCGCTAATGCTTGGTGCTTGAATAAGAAGAGATAAAATAGAACCTCGTGATGGATCAAGAGAAAATCCAGAAACGCCCGATGTTGCAGCTTGTAAGGTGGCCGCTTTATCTAAATCACGATCCGGCGGTTGACGAACCAATTCAGAAACCAGTCCTTCTTGCCATTTCAAATATTTGCCACCACCAATGATATTGAACACACCAATACGTGTTACAGGAATATTTACTTCAGAACCATCAGGTAATTTTACGCCTCTGTTAAAAGTAACAACACGCCCCTGTTCCGTCATTTCACGCTGCACTTCAAACCACAGATGTTCAATTTCTTCAATACTAGGTAGAATAGTAGATGATGATGTTTTTTCAATCAGTGCATTGATAAATTCAGCACGATCTGGAAATTGAGTAGAAATCAGTGAAGCTTCAAAGGTTGCGCGAGTATCACCAGATACTAATTGCAACACGCCGAATACTTCTTTCATTGCACCGAGTTCATTAAGAAGTTCTGTTTGAAGAACTGCTAATTTACCTTCGTTTACTTTAAAGGCCGCTTCAAGACGAGTAGAACGACGTTCTTCGGCCAGTTGTGCGGCATTTGCAGCGGCAAGTATCTTTGCTTGGTCCGCTTTGGCATTTCTAAACTCTTGTTCGCGTTTAATATATTCCGCGCTTTCGTTGACTTTACCTTGACGTACAGTTTCTAGAAGGTCATCTAAATTTGTTGCCACTTGTGCATTAGCCATAGAAGCGAAACTGCCCAAAGCAACAACTATAATTATATTGATTAATTTTTTCATTGTGCTAGCTCCGGAGCAGAAATTGGTAAAACAAGCAATTTATCATTTGGTTTTGTTGCAGTCGCAACACCAATTGCATTGAATAGTGATTTACGATAAGTCGCTTCATCAACTTCATCAAACTCTCTAGTTTGTTTGTTGTAAACGGCAGAAACCGAACCGTCTGCTGTTTGATATAATAATGCTACACGTCCGACCATCAACATATCAACGGTCACTTCGTTTCCGTTTACGACCATGTTATGTTTATAAGATTGGAAAGCACGACCATAATCACTTTCAATTTGATAGAGTTCAAAAACACTACGAAATTTTTCTGAAGCATCAATCTTAGGATCTGTCATTAAATCCTTAATTCTATCCATGCCCGCGAGGCGTTCATCAATCTTGAACGGAATATCATTTTTAATAAATACTTCAATAGTATCAACCATTTTATCCATCAAAGGAACAATTTGTCGCTTTGTATATGTCACGCCTTTAATGGATTTATTAAGTTGTTCCATTGCCTCTAATTGGCGTTCAATAGAACGGTCCATTTGAGCATTGTAAACTTTAAGACCATCAACTGTTTTTAATACAGTTTTATATTCAGTGACGATTTTATCAGTTTCGTCAACAATAGCGTTGACCTTAACTTGAGATTCCTGTGCAATTTTATCAGCAGACATTCCCTCTTTAAGAACGTCATTTAATGCAGTTTGCGCCGTTGCCGCAGTTCCCATTAATAAAGAACTTACCGCAAAGGTGGAAAGAACAACTGTTCTTACTCGATGCTTAATCATGCGTCTTCCTACAGCTTATTTGAATTGTTGTTGTTGCGCCACTATTTGTGACATTTAATACACAAGATGAATTAGAAAAAAATTGAAAAAGATTAAAATCGTGAAAGCTATTAATATGAACTTTCCTATTTTCCCCTTTTACAATCACTCAAACAATCCCTCTT
>CALDNY010000019.1 GCA_937914685.1 uncultured Kordiimonadaceae bacterium | reverse complement strand
GACGTGAGGACTATTGAATGAGCTTAACTTTAAATAATATCCTTATAGCCTTAAAAGCGGCAGGCGAAGAAACGCGGATAAGAATTTTAGCGCTCTTTAATAGCGGTGAATTTACGGTGACGGAAATTGTTACAATCTTAAGACAAAGTCAGCCAAGAATTTCTAGACATTTAAGGTTGCTTTGTGAGGCGGGATTGTTGGAACGTCACAGGGAAGGAACATGGATTTTTTACCGTCTTAGCGAGATAGGACCAAGGGCGGATTTTGTAAAATCTTTGATGAATTTTATTCCTACCAATGACCAAATTTTGCAACATGATCAAAAGCAAATAGAACAGGTTAAGATGGAACGTAAAATGATCGCCGCCCATTTTTTTCAGAAAAATGCTAAAAACTGGGATAAAATAAGATCACTTTATGTGCCTGAAAAAGAAGTAGAAGAGTATCTTCTAGAGGTTACATCAGATATGGTGATTGAAGATTTTCTTGATGTAGGGACGGGCACTGGGCGAATGTTAGAGCTTTTTGCACAGAGAACAAAGCATGGTACTGGTATTGATTTAAGCCGTGAAATGCTCGCCGTGGCAAGATCACATCTTGAAAATAATAAAATAAGGCATTTGCAAGTCCGTCAAGGTGACATGTATGACCTTGCATTGAAAGATGAAACCATGGATTTAGTGTTATTTCATCAGGTCTTGCATTTTGCCGATAATCCCCTTGCTGCTATAAAGGAAACAAGTCGAATATTAAAGAAAAAAGGCCGAGTTGTGATTGTAGATTTTCTGCCTCATGAAATGGAAAAATTAAGAGAAAAATACGCTCACAGGCGGCTTGGGTTTTCAAAGGAAGAAGTAACCGATTGGTGCGAAATGGCAGGATTAGAAACTCTATCTATTAAAATAATGCAGGGAAGTGAGCTCGATATTGCCATTTGGGTTGCTACAAAAAAATAAATTAAAGAAAATGAAAAATAATGACTATTGATAAGAATCAGGAATTAATAAGATCTAATCTGTTTGGCGTTCAACCAGAAGGCATTGATGTATCCTTTGAGTTTTTCCCACCAAAAACCGAACAAATGGAAGAAACTTTATGGCAAAGTATCCGAAAATTAGAAGTATTAAACCCTTCCATGGTATCGGTAACATATGGTGCGGGCGGTGGTACGAGAGAGCGAACCCACAACACTGTTTCGCGGATATTAAAAGAAACAACCTTGACACCAGCGGCTCACTTAACCTGTGTCGACGCTAGTAAAGGTGACGTTGACGATGTGGCGCGAGCCTATTGGGACGAAGGGGTACGCCATATTGTCGCTTTGCGGGGTGACATGCCAAAAATTGGTCAGGCCTATAAACCGCATCCACAAGGTTATGAAAATGCTGCCGATTTGGTAAAGGGTTTAAAGAAAATTGGGGATTTTGATATATCCGTTGCCGCTTATCCTGAAACCCATCCCGATAGTGAAGATGTCAATGCGGATATTGATAATTTAAAACGTAAAATTGATGCAGGTGCGCACCGAGCCATTACCCAATATTTCTTTGATACGGATATTTATTTTCGTTTTATGGACAAAGTTTTGGCTGCGGGCATCACTGTTCCTATAGTCCCCGGAATTATGCCGGTTACTAATTTTAAGATGGCAAAAAGTTTTTCCGAGCGTTGTGGAACAGCTGTACCCCTCTGGCTTGAAAAACTATTTGAAGGATTAGATGAAAATCCTGAAATTCGTCGCCATATCGCCTCAATGGTGACTGCGGAGCAATGTCGCAGACTTTATGAAGGAGGGGTTAAAAATTATCATTTTTACACCCTTAATCGTGCGGAGCTTACCTACACCATTTGCCATACTCTAGGGCTTAGACCGCAAGGAGAGAAAGCATGACCGATAGAACTCAACTGTTACAAGAAGCATTGTCATCAAGAATTCTTATTCTTGATGGTGCCATGGGAACAATGATCCAAAGGTTGAAATTTACAGAAACGGATTTTCGCGGTGAACAATTTAAAAATATAACCAATGATATAAAAGGCAATAATGACATTCTTGCTATTACTCAACCCCAAGCCATTGTCGATATTCATAAAGAATATCTAGCGGCTGGCGCTGATATTATTGAAACAAACACTTTTAATGCCACCAGTATTTCTCAATCAGATTATAATATGGAAGATATTGTTTATGATTTAAACGTCGCTTGTGCAAAAGTAGCGCGTAAAGCGGCCGATGAATTTAGCGCACTTACTCCCAATAAGCCCCGTTTTGTGGCGGGAGTGCTTGGACCGACAAGCCGCACGGCTTCCTTGTCACCGGATGTTAATGACCCCGCGTTTCGCAATGTCAACTTTGATCAATTGGTTGAAAGTTATAAGGAAGCAACAAAAGGTCTGATCGATGGTGGCGCTGATATTATTTTAATTGAAACAATATTTGATACGTTAAATGCAAAAGCAGCGATCTTCGCCGTTAAAATGGCCTTTGATGAAATGAATATAGAACTTCCTATCATGATTTCTGGCACCATCACCGACGCCTCTGGTCGAACATTATCAGGTCAAACGGCAGAAGCTTTTTGGTACAGTGTTCGCCACGCCAACCCCATAAGTGTTGGTTTTAACTGCGCCCTTGGGGCCAAAGACTTACGCCAGCATATTGTATCCTTGTCAAAAATCGCGGATACGGCGGTCTCCGCTCATCCCAATGCAGGACTACCCAATGAAATGGGCGAATATGATGAAAGTCCAGAAATTATGACCGCTCAACTTAAAGAATGGGCCCAGAGCGGGCTTTATAATATTGTCGGTGGTTGTTGTGGAACGACGCCTGATCATATTAAAGAGATTGCAGAGGCTGTTTCAGGCATAGCCCCACGACAAATCCCCCATATAGAACCGCAAATGCGTCTCAGCGGCCTAGAGCCCTTTAAGGTAATTTAAAGATGACAAAAAGATCAGGTGTTTTTATAAATATTGGCGAACGAACGAATGTTACGGGGTCCGCAAAATTCAAAAATCTCATTTTAAATGGCGAGTTTGATCAAGCCCTTGATGTGGCGCGAAGTCAAGTTGAGGCGGGGGCACAAATCATTGATATCAACATGGATGAAGCCATGCTCGATTCCCAGGCGGCAATGGTCAAATTTTTAAACCTTATTGCCTCGGAACCCGATATATCAAGAGTGCCGATCATGATTGATAGCTCCAAATGGTCAGTGATCGAAGCAGGTCTTAAATGTGTTCAAGGAAAATCGGTTGTTAATAGTATTTCTCTGAAAGAAGGGGAAGAAAATTTCATCAGTCAGGCTAAACTGATTAAACGTTATGGTGCCGCGACAGTTGTGATGGCTTTTGATGAAAAGGGCCAAGCTGATACTTTAGCCCGTAAATATGATATTTGCGAACGATCTTATAAAATATTGACAGAAAAAGTAGGGTTTTCACCAGAAGACATTATTTTTGATCCTAATGTTTTTGCGGTGGCAACGGGTATTGAAGAGCATAATAATTACGGCGTTGATTTTATCGAAGCGACCCGCAAGATTACCGATAATCTACCTCATTGTCATGTATCGGGTGGGGTTAGTAATGTATCATTTTCATTTCGCGGTAATAATCCAGTTCGTGAAGCCATGCATAGTGTCTTTTTATATCACGCGATCCAAGCGGGTATGGATATGGGCATTGTTAATGCAGGCATGATGACGGTTTATTCGCAAATTCCTGATGAACTTCGAGAACGAGTTGAAGATGTGATTTTAAATCGCCGTGATGATGCGACCGATCGATTGCTTGAGATCGCCGATAAATATAAAGGCGTTCAGGGTGAAATTAAGAAAGAAGATTTAGAGTGGCGCAAACAAAGTGTTGAAGCGCGATTATCTCACGCTTTAGTTAAAGGCATCACCGCTTTCATTGATGAGGATACCGAAGAGGCGCGGCAAAAGTTTGACCGTCCCATTGAAGTGATCGAAGGACCATTGATGGACGGAATGAATGTGGTTGGCGACCTTTTTGGCTCAGGTCAGATGTTTTTGCCGCAAGTGGTAAAATCAGCAAGAGTTATGAAACAGTCTGTGGCTTATTTGTTGCCATTCATTGATGAAGAGAAAGAGGATCATGCTGCCCCTTCCTCTAATGGGAAAATTCTTATGGCCACGGTCAAAGGCGACGTTCATGACATTGGTAAAAATATTGTAGGCGTCGTGCTTCAATGTAATAATTATCAAGTGATTGATATGGGTGTGATGGTGTCTTGCGATGATATTTTACAAAAAGCCCGCGATGAAAAAGTTGATATCATTGGCCTATCAGGCTTAATCACGCCGTCTTTGGAAGAAATGTGTACTGTTGCAGGCGAAATGGAACGTCTAGGGATGGATACCCCACTGCTTATTGGCGGGGCGACTACGTCGAAAATCCATACGGCTGTTAAAATTGCCCCCAATTATAATGGCCCTCTTGTTTATGTGCTTGATGCCTCGCGCGCCGTGGGCGTTGTGGGTCAATTACTTGGTTCATCGACAAAACAGGGTTTTACGACGCAAGTGGCCGCCGATTATAAAGAAATGCGCTTAAAATATGAGAGCCGCAATAAGAAAGATAATCAAATAACCATCAATCAAGCCCGCGCCAATCATTTTAAAATTAAGTGGAAGGGCTATGTGCCTGAAAAACCGAGCGTCATTGGGTTAAAAACTTTTGAAGATTATAATCTTGGTGATTTGGTTGAAACTATTGATTGGACGCCTTTTTTCCGTACTTGGGAGTTGGCGGGAAATTATCCGAAAATTTTAACGGATAAAGTAGTTGGTAAAAGTGCGCGTGATTTATTTAATGACGCTGAAATTATGTTACAAAAAATAGTTGATGAAAAATGGTTATTAGCCAAAGCCGTTATCGGCTTTTGGGACGCGAACTCAGTGGGTGATGATGTTGAACTTTATAGCGATGATAGCCATAGTAAGACAATAGACACTGTTCATTTTTTACGCCAACAAATGAAAAAACGTACTGGTAAAGCTAATATGTGCCTTGCTGATTTTATTGCTCCAAAGGATACCGGCATTAAGGATTATATGGGCGGATTTGCTGTAACCGCAGGCATTGGTATCGAAGAAAAACTGGAACTCTTTAAGGGACAGCATGATGATTATAATGATATTCTTTTAAAGGCATTAGCCGACAGGCTCGCTGAATCCTTCGCGGAACATTTGCATTATAAAGTACGCACGGACTATTGGGGATATGCGGTGGGTGAAAATTTAAATAATCAAGAGCTTATAAAAGAAAAATATCGCGGTATCAGGCCTGCGCCGGGCTATCCCGCATGTCCAGATCACACAGAAAAAGAAGGGTTATTTTCCCTTCTTAATGCGCGGCAAAATACGGCTATTGAGCTTACTGAGAGTATGGCTATGTTGCCAACGTCATCGGTCAGTGGTTATTATTTCGGCCACCCGGAAAGTCAATATTTTGGCCTTGGCAAAATATCAAAAGACCAGGTCGCGGATTATGCAGTGCGTAAGAATAAGGAGCTTAATATTATGGAACGTTGGCTCGCGCCAAATCTTGCCTATGAGCGAAAATAATTATCATAATATTTGAAACACTTGCGCTCTGTTCGATAAATCAGTAAAATGCTACTGATCAGTAACATTTTTATGGAATTATAGATGCCTAAAGATAAACCAAAAACCATAGACGACTGGAAAAACTTGGTTAGAAACGAGCTTGGTAACCGCTCGCAGGATGATCTAAACTGGCAAACACCAGAAGGCATTATTGTCAAACCACTCTATACAGCGGATGATGTTAAAGACATTGCCCATAAGGATAATTTACCCGGGTTTTTTCCATTTACCCGTGGGGTGAGGGCCAGTATGTATACTCACCGCCCGTGGACGATCCGCCAATATGCAGGTTTTTCAACGGCTGAGGACAGCAATGCTTTTTATCACCGCAATCTCGATGCAGGGCAAATGGGCCTTTCGGTTGCCTTTGATTTAGCCACTCACCGCGGATATGATAGTGACCACATTCGGGTTGAAGGGGACGTGGGTAAAGCTGGGGTTGCCATTGATAGCGTCGAAGATATGAAAATATTATTTGACGGTATTCCCCTTGATAAAATGTCGGTTTCTATGACGATGAATGGGGCGGTTATCCCGTGCCTTGCTTTTTATATCGTTGCTGCCGAAGAACAAGGGGTCAAAAAAGATCAATTAAGCGGCACCATTCAAAATGATATTTTAAAAGAATTTATGGTCAGGAATACCTATATCTATCCGCCAAAACCAAGCATGCGCATCATTGGTGATATTATTGAATATACATCAAAAAATATGCCTAAATATAACAGCATCTCTATTTCTGGTTATCATATGCAAGAAGCGGGTGCTACCCAATTACAGGAGCTGGCCTATACATTAGCAGACGGTATGGAGTATGTTAGGGCTGCCATGGCAAAAGGCCTTGATATTGATGATTTTGCCCCACGGCTTAGCTTTTTCTTTGCTATTGGTATGAATTTTTTCATGGAAGTTGCTAAACTTCGTGCGGCGCGGACAATATGGGCGCAAATCATGGAAAATTTTGGTGCTAAAAACCCAAAAAGCATGATGCTTAGAACTCATTGCCAGACTTCAGGTGTCTCTTTGACTGAAAAAGACCCCTATAATAATGTAATCAGAACAACGATTGAGGCCATGGCAGCGACCATGGGTGGCACTCAATCGCTTCATACTAATGCGTTTGATGAAGCAATGGCCCTTCCCACTGATACTTCGGCGCGCATTGCCCGAAATACGCAGATTATATTACAAGAAGAAATGGGCATGACCAATGTGGTTGATCCACTCGGCGGCTCCTATTATCTGGAAAGCCTTACCAATGAACTTGTCCAAGAAGCGTGGAAAACCATTACAGAAATAGAAGAAATGGGCGGCATGACCAAGGCCGTTGAAACAGGACTTCCCAAGCTAGAAATTGAAGCAGCTTCAGCAAAAAGGCAAGCAAGAGTTGATCGGGGCGAAGATATTGTGGTTGGGGTTAATAAATACCGCCTTAAACAAGAAGACCATATTGATATTCTGGATGTGGATAATAATGCGGTACGTAATGCACAAATTAACAAATTAAAGGCTATAAAATCAGCGCGCGATGAAAAAAAATGTCAAAACGCATTAGAAGCCTTGACAAAGGCCGCCTCTGGCGACGACAATTTATTGGAAAAAGCGATCCACGCCGCGCGCGCGCGCGCCACCTTAGGGGAGATATCGCAGGCTATGGAAAAAATATTTGGACGACATAAAGCGGTAACAAAATCCGTTTCTGGCGTTTATGGCGGCGCTTATAAAGACGATCAAGAATTTGCTGCCATTCAGGAAAAAGTAAAATTATTTGCTCAAAAAGCAGGTCGCCGTCCGCGCATTCTTGTGGCTAAAATGGGTCAGGACGGCCACGATCGCGGCGCCAAGGTTATTGCCACAGCCTTTGCCGATATTGGATTTGATGTTGATATTGGCCCGCTCTTTCAAACTCCCGCAGAAACAGCACGCGAGGCCATTGAAAATGATGTCCATATCGTTGGTGTTTCCTCACAAGCCGCTGGCCATAAAACCCTAATACCAAATTTGATTAAAGCCTTAAAGGCCGAAGGCGACGATGAGATTATGGTGGTGGCAGGAGGCGTGATCCCGACCCAAGATTATGACATGCTTTATAAGGCAGGGGTCGTGGCTATTTTTGGCCCGGGCACTAATATTCCCAAGGCGGCAACAGAAATTATTGATCAATTGGAAAAGAAGCTTTAATCGTTGGATTTTTTATGAAACGCCTGTCATTTATTTTAATTTTGTTAATTTCCAACACTTCTTATGGCGCCCAGTGGCAACAAAGCCCAGAGCTTGATAAACTTTTTGAAGAGGCGGCGGTTAAAGCCACATTTGTTGTTTATGATGTCCAAGAAGATAAATTTATAGGATATAATTCTGCCAGAGCTGAAAAAAGATACATTCCCGCCTCATCCTTTAAAATCGCAAATACTTTAATTGGTCTTAACGAACGCGCGGTTAAGAATGTTGACGAAATATTGCCCTACGGCGGTGGCCCACAATATTTAAAATCATGGGAACATGATATGTCACTGCGCCAAGCCATTAAAATTTCAAACGTGCCAATCTATCAAGAACTGGCGCGTAGAATTGGCTTAAAGGCCATGCAAAAAAATATTGAAAAGCTCAATTTTGGCAATAAAGAAATTGGCAATATCGTGGATAAATTTTGGTTACAAGGCCCGTTAAAAATTAGTGCCATTGAGCAGGTTAAATTTCTCTCTGCTCTTGCTTTAAACCAATTAGATTATCCAAAAAACATCCAACAACAAGTAAGGGATATAACCGTACTTGAGCAAAATGATAAATGGGTCTTGCACGGCAAAACTGGTTTAACAGATACTCCAGATCCTGATATTGGTTGGTGGATCGGTTGGGTTAATCGCGGCGGTAAAATATATTGTTTTGCTTTGAATATGGATATTGTGAAAGCAGGCGATGCCAAATTGCGAATTGAACTTGGCAAAGCCAGCTTAAAAATATTATCTATATTATAATTAGATTTTTTCTAAAATCTTATCGGCAATTTCAATATAGGTTTTGGCGTGATCACTTTGGGGTTGGCTGTGAACGATGGGATCACCATCGTCTGACGATTGTCGAATAGCCATATCAAGGGGAATAGACCCTAAGAAATCCAGATTTTTCTCTTTCGCTGTTTCCTGTGCGCCGCCGTGGCTGAAAATATCTGATCGTTCACCGCAATGAGGGCAGAGAAAATAACTCATATTTTCAATGATGCCTAAAACAGGGGTTTTGGTTTGATCAAACATATTGATGGCTTTTCGCGCGTCAATAAGGGCTAAATCTTGTGGTGTTGATACAATGACCGCACCGTCTAGTTTAATTTTCTGCACCATAGTAAGCTGCGCATCACCAGTGCCGGGCGGTAGATCAAGTATTAGCACATCAAGCGGGCTATAATAATCCCATTTTACACCGCTCAACATTTGCTGGATAGCCCCCATAACCATAGGGCCGCGCCAAATAGTTGCTGTATCCTTACCTGTTAAATAACCAATGGACATGCTGACAATATCGTGATTTTTAAGAGGGGCAATTTTGTCATCATCTAGAATTTCTGGTCGCGTATCGGCAAGCCCCATAAGCCGCGGTACACTTGGGCCATAAATATCAAGATCAAATATTCCTGCTTTTAGACCAAGTTTATTAAAGGCAAGGGCAAGATTGATAGAGGTTGTGGATTTACCAACACCCCCTTTGCCGCTAGCGACAGCAATGACATGCTTTACGCCAGCAATGCCAGTGGGGCCATCAACGGGCGGCGGTGTGCTTTGAGCCGTTGCTTTTTTATTGTCGTATTTTTTGTTTTCAAATTGTTTAGCATCCCCTTGGTGCGGGGGTGTTGGCTCAGCGCCGCGGTTGGCGGTTAAAACAGATGTTACTTTTTTTACGCCATCAATTTGCAACAATAATCGGTCGCAGGCCAAGCGCATCTTTTCCATCACATCGACGTCACTTGGCTCTATGTTCAAGGCAAAACCTATATTGCCATCTTTTATGACAAGGCCTTCAATGATGCCAAGATCGACGATATTTTTATTTAATGTTGGGTGAATAATAGTTTTTAGTGCTTCAATAAGCTGTTCGTGCTTGACGTCTGACATTTTATAATTACCTATAGTACAATTATTTTTGTTCCTTCGTTGAAGTGGAACAATAGTTAGCATATAAGATAAATATATATTTTTTAAAGGGAATTATACTTAAAAACGTATAATTCTTATAATTCTTTTCAAGGGAGCTTTAAATGTCGTGGCAAAATAATGGTGGAAATGATCGTGGACCATGGGGACAAGGTCCCAATAAAGGTAGCGGTGGCGGCGGTCAACCACCAGACATTGACGAACTTATTCGTAAAGGTCAGGATAAATTTAAAAATATCTTTGGCGGAAGCGGTGGCCCAAATGGCGGCGGCGGTGGCGGTGCTACTGTCGGCGGCGGTAAAAGTTTTAGCCTGATATTTTTGGCATTGATAGGACTTTGGTTATATGCCTGCTTTTATATTGTTGATACGGATGAGCAAGCGATTGTTCTACGTTTTGGTAAATGGGTCGAAACAACAGATCCGGGAATGCATTTTCACTTTGTTCCTGTTGATAAAGTTCTGATCACTAAAGTAACGGCGATTAATGTTATTCAAATTGGATTTGGTAATAGTATTAAATCACAAAAAGAAAGCCAAATGTTAACGGGCGACGAGAATATTGTTGAAGCCCCATTTTCCATTATGTGGCGTATTAAAGATCCTGCCGCTTATCAGTTTAACCTTAAAGATAGAGAGCTTACCATAAAGTCTATTGCTGAAAGTGCGATGCGCGAAGTGGTGGCGAAAACTGATGTTCAAAATGTCATGACCAATAATAAGGACGGCATAGAAATAGAAGTGGCTCAAATCACCCAAGGTCTTCTTGATAGATATGGTGCGGGTATTGAAATTAGCCAAGTGAAAATGGAAAATGTACGCCCCCCAGCCGAAATTTCTGATGCTTTTAATGATGTACAAAAAGCAGAAGCTGATAGGGAACGCACCATTAGTCTTGCTAAATTGGAACAAAATAAAATTGTGCCAAAAGCTCGGGGTGAGGCAGCACAAATGCTTCAGCAAGCAGAAGCCTATAAATCAAAAGTTGTTGCAGAAGCAGAAGGGGAAGCATCACGTTTTGAAGCCATTTTGACTGAATATTCAAAAGCCAAAGACGTCACACGTAAACGTTTATACCTTGATACCATGCAACAAGTTCTCTCAGGAACTAATAAAATTGTTATTGATAGCGAAAATAGTGGCGTTGTCCCTTATCTTCCGCTTCCTGAACTTAACAAAAAAAACCAATAGGGTAGGATAAAAAAATGAAAAACATGAAAGCAATTGTAGCCCTTATCATTATTGGTGGCGGTATGATGTTATTTGGCTCTGTGACCTATCAGGTTAAAGAAACCGAACAAGCCATCGTTCTAGAGTTTGGTGAATGGCAAAAGACTGTCAAGGAAGCGGGCATTCATTTTAAAATTCCTGTGATCCAAGATATTATTTTCTTTGATCGTCGGGTCAGACTTTTGGATATGCCAGAAATTATTGTTATTACATCTGATCAAAAGCGCATGATCGTTGATGCCTTTACAGAATTTCGTATTGAAGACCCTCTAAAAGTTTACCAAGCCGTGCGCAACGAATTAGGGGCCGAAAACCGTTTGTCTATCATTACCAATTCAAACCTACGTAAGGTATTTGGTGTACAATTGTTGCAAAAAGCATTGAGCGGCGAACGCGGCGAATTACGCCAAAGTATCCGCAAAGCTGTTGAACAAGAGGCCACAGATCTCGGCATCGAAATCGTTGATCTGCGTATTAAAAGAACTGATTTACCAGCAGAAAATAGTAAGCCTATTTTCGATAGTATGATTGCTGACCGTAACCAAGTAGCTCGGGAAATTCGCGCACGTGGTGATGAGGAAGCCTTAATAATTACCTCAAAAGCGGAACGTGATCGCACCGTAATTTTAGCAGAAGCAACAAGAGATTCTGAAAAATTACGTGGTGAAGGCGACGCAGTGGCGGCTAAAACCTATGCGGATGCTTATAATAAGGATCCAGAATTTTACGCCTTTTATCGTTCAATGGAAGCCTATAAACAGTCCTTGAAGAACGATGATACATCCATGGTTCTGTCACCGGATAGTGAATTTTTTAAATATTTCGGTCATATGGATGGTAAAAAATAGTCTAAGATGAACGAGATCATCATGGCCATTGGATTAGTATTTGTGATTGAGGGCTTATTATAT
>CALDNY010000018.1 GCA_937914685.1 uncultured Kordiimonadaceae bacterium | reverse complement strand
TAGTATCAAAACACTGGCCTCAGAAACTAAAGGGAAAATTAAAATTTCACTTCCGGGCGGTGATTTCACGTTAAGTGCAACGGCGGATCGCATTGATCAGTTGGCAGACGACAGCTTAAGCATCATTGATTATAAAACAGGAAAGCCGCCCTCTAAAAGGCAATTACAAACGGGATTTGCCCCGCAATTACCCCTAGAGGCGGCGATTGCTGTTAAAGGCGGGTTTGCATTATTCCCTTCATTGAAGGTAACGGATTTATCTTATTGGCAGCTTTCGGGCGGTGAACCTGCTGGGAAAATAATCTTTTATAATGAGACTAATAAAATTGATGTAATGGAAGAGGCTGACAAGGCTTATCAGGGACTGGTTGAGCTGGCGAACATTTTTGATCTTGAAAGTACTCCTTATTTAAATAAACCGCGCCCCGAATCCGTGGGCTACGGTGAGTATGATCATTTGGCGCGGACTATAGAGTGGGGGGATAGCTAATGGTCAAACAAACCCCTGAACAATTAAAAGCATCAGACCCGAGATCATCGGTCTGGGTTGGGGCATCAGCAGGCACAGGTAAAACATTTGTCCTGTCAAACAGAGTGCTTCGATTGATGTTGGCGGGAAGTAAGCCTGATAAAATATTATGTCTGACCTATACCAATACCGCCGCCGCTGAAATGGCTATTCGTGTTAATAAGCGCCTATCCCAATGGATATCAATGTCCGACAATATTCTAGAGGTTGAATTGTCGGAGGTACTTGGAACGGCAGCTACAGAAAATCAAATGATAGTGGCTCGGAAACTTTTTGCTCAGGTTCTTGATGTGCCGGGTGGATTGAAAATTCAAACTATCCATTCATTCTGCCAATCGTTATTGGGTCGCTTTCCCATTGAAGCAAATGTGTCGCCAAATTTTGATTTACTCGATGATATCACTATTAATGAACAGCTTAGATTGTCACAAGATCAAATGTTGCAGGATATTGATAAGGGCGGCAACGATCAACTTAAGGAAGCTCTTTATTATTTATCAGGGATGTTGGCCGAAGATACATTCAGCACATTAATGAAAAACCTAACAAATGAGCGTGGCGGCTTAGAGCAGCTCTTTATACGCAATTCTTCATCCTTTAAAAATGTCCAAAAATCATTGAAAGAACTTCTGGGGTTTCAAAAAGAAGACAGTCGTGACAGCATATTAAGCGCGGCCTGCGATGACAGTAATTTTAATAGTGATGGGCTTTATCAGGTATCAGAAATTCTACTGACAGGGACTAAAACAGATATTGACAGGGGCAAATTAATATTATTTTGGCTTAAAAATAATCAAAAAAGAAGCGAGAGTTTCGAAGATTATAAAAGAGCATTTTTAACGGCCAAAGGAGAATTTTTCAGCAAATTTATGACCAAGGGGCTCGCTCAAAAATATCCTGATGATCTTGATATTCTGTATCATGAAGCGCAGAGAATAAAATTTGTAAACGAACGATTGAAAACGTTCACACTTTTTGAAAATTCCAGTGCCATATTGCGTCTGGGGTTTGAACTGATTAAAATTTATAATAATCGCAAACGCAACCGCAATGTGGTCGATTATGATGATCTGATCGGCAAAGTCAGAAAATTGTTTGATGATGTCAGTGCCAGTTGGATTCTTTATAAATTAGACGGCGGTATTGATCATATTCTAATTGATGAGGCACAGGATACTAACCCTGAACAATGGTTGATTATCACTAAATTGGCATTGGAGTTTTTCTCAGGTATTGGTACGCGTGATCAAGAGAAATCACAACAATCTCCCAGAACTATTTTTGCGGTGGGGGACGTCAAACAGTCCATTTATTCATTCCAAAAGGCTGAACCCGAACAATTTAATGTGACGAGAGATTATTTTGACAAGCAAGTGAATGCGGCAAATTTAGATTTTCAAAATATTCCCATGGCCCTTTCATTTCGCTCAACCTCGGCCATTTTGGAGTTGGTCGATCAGGTTTTTAAACCAGAGCAGCATCGCTATGCGATTTCCTTTAATTATGATCATATAAAACACGATACTCATAGAGTTGGTGCGCCGGGTTTGATTGAAATATGGGACCCAATACTGCCCCAAGAAACCCTAGAGGAAGAAAGCTGGTCAGCGCCAATAATTCAAAAAGCGATTGATGATCCCAAAAGAATACTTTCTGAAAAAATAGCGGATCAAATTGCTGAGTGGATTAAAAATGGCGAAATACTAGCCTCTAAAGGCAGGCCTATAACGCCGGGCGATATATTGATACTTGTCCAAAAAAGAAAAGAATTTGTTCATTATATGATCCGCGCTTTAAAACGCCGCAAAATTAACGTGGCTGGTCTTGATCAAATGGTTCTTATCAAGGAACTGGCGGTGATGGACCTGATGGCGGTGGCTAATTTTACTTTATTACCTAGTGACAATTTAACGCTGGCGATTGTCTTAAAAAGCCCCTTGATTGGACTTTCAGAAGAAGATTTGTTTGATCTTGCCAACCCCAGAAAAAAAGGAGAAACTCTTTGGAGTGCCTTATTAAAAAGGCGTCATGAGAGAAAATCATTTGAACGTGCCGCCGATTATTTAACGAGGCTTACCAAACATTCGGATTTTCACCCTCCTTTTGAATTTTTCTCCTATCTTTTAGGCCCCATGAGAGGTAGGGAGAAGTTAATTAACCGCCTTGGCGAGCAATCAAATGATCCTGTTGATGAATTTCTAAATCAGGCCATGAAATATGAACAAAATAATATTTCCTCAATGCAAGGTTTTTTAAGCTGGATTGTAAAGGGCAATATTAAAATCAAACGCGAGATGGAACAGGGCGCGGACATGGTGCGGATTATGACCGTACACGGGGCTAAGGGATTACAGGCGCCGATTGTGTTTTTACCAGATACTTGTCAAAGCCAAAATATGCAAGACAATCTTTTTTGGCATCAGGGAAAAAATCAAAAATATATGCTTTGGGTTAAAAATGAAGAAACCAGACTTGAGGCGGGGAAAATGGCTTACGATAAACGTAAGAATGCAATCGAAAGCGAAAATAAACGTTTGCTTTACGTGGCCATGACCCGTGCTGAAGACAGGCTTTATGTGACAGGGTGGGAAGATAAAAATGGCCGTAAAGAAGACTGTTGGTATGATATGATGCGTGGTGCGCTTGTGGAAATGGAAGGCGTTGATGAAATCACACTCTCTGATAATGAGAGAATTTTACGCCTTGAACGTGGCACATACTCAAAGCCAATCAACCAAGACCTTAAAACAACAACAAAAGCTAAACCCATAGCTCTTGCGGATTGGGCCTTTAAAGAACCTGTTCAGGAACCAACACCAAGCCGTCCTTTATCACCGTCCCGTCCTGAATTAGAAGACGCCGTTGTTAGCCCTCTTAAGCGTGAGCAATATCAAAAGAAGGATAAACAAAAATATCACCGTGGACGCATTATTCATAAGTTGCTGGAGATATTGCCTAATATTCAAATGGAAGACCGCAAGGACGCGGCGCTTAGGTATTTATCACAAAAGGCCCACGACCTTGAACCGGTCGAAATAGAAAAAATAATCAGAGAGGTTATGTCCATATTGGAGGATGAAAATATAGCGGTTCTTTTTGGGCCGGATAGCCGCTCAGAAGTACCCATTATCGGGCAGGTAGGCAGCCATACATTAAGCGGGCAGGTGGATCGTTTGGCCTTGAGTGAAAATGAATTATTGATCATTGATTATAAAACAAATCGACCGCCGCCAAAAACTGTAGCGGCTATTCCAATGATATATTTACGTCAGATGGCAGGTTACCAAGCGGTTTTGCAAGATATTTATCCAAATTTAAAGATCCGCTCGTTTCTACTTTGGACGGATATAGGCAAGCTTATGGAAATTCCCCATCAAACTCTTAAGAAAATTAACTTTTAATGATCTTGCCCCTTGACGATAGGCTTGTAGCTACCTAAATTTACTAATGATAGATTTGATATTATTTTAAAGGATATAAAGATGAGTATAATTGCCGTAAATGACGATGAATTTGGTGATCAAGTATTAAATTCCGACAAACCCGTTATTGTCGACTTTTGGGCAGAATGGTGTGGCCCTTGCAAGCAATTTGGCCCTGTTTTTGAGGAAGTTTCAAATAATGTGGAAGGTGTTACTTTTGCGAAAGTTAATATTGATGAAAATCCAGAAGCGCCGACAAAATACGGTGTTCGCGGCATCCCAACCATGTTGATGTTTAAAAATGGTGAAGTAGCGGCAATGAAAGTGGGTAATACTTCTAAAGGCGATTTTGAAAGCTGGATTAGCGAAAATACTTAATTTTTTTACTTTTTGGTAAAATAAAAGGGCGTCACTTGATAACAAGGACGCCCTTTTATTTGTTAGATTAGAAATTCTTTTTCATAAACTTCTGTAAAATATTTCATATCTTCTGGTTTTGAAGTGCTGATACGACACCATTTTGTAAAGGGTTCAAAAGGTCGACCAATAGCGATGCCGTGTTTTAATATACGCTTGCGTACTTCTTGAACATCAATGCCCGTTTCAAAGAAGGTGAAATTAGCGTTTGATTTAATATGTCTCATATTATGCTTATCAAAAAAGTCATAGAGAACTTGTAAGGATTCTTTATTTTTACCGATAACAAAATCTTGATATTTTTTATCTTGATAACTTGCAATGGCACCGAAGACCGCGGGGCCATTGATTGATCCTGTCATAAGGCTTCTTACTTTGTCGAGTATGGTTTTTCGACCAAAGCCAAAACCAATACGAATGCCAGCAAAAGCGTGTACTTTTGATGCTGTCCTTGTGACAATGATATTTTCATGTTCCATGGCAAGGGGGATCATGGTGTCATAAAGGGGATCGGATACATATTCATAATAGGCTTCATCAACAAAGACGATGCATTTTTTTGACATTTCGATGCAAAATTCACGAAGTTTATCCGCGTGCATAACTGTGGGTAGCGGATTATTAGGGTTACATAGATAAATAAGTTTAACATCATCAGTATAAGCCGCTTTCATGGCGTCTAAATCAATGGCCATATTATCATCAACGGGCACCCAAATTCTTTCAATGCCGCGTCTATTGGCATAATCCATAAAATTATCATCATAAGTCGGGTAAGGGGCAAGAACTTTGCCGCCTTCTATAGAAACTAGTAAGGCTAAGGTATTTAAAATCTCACCTGATCCGCCGCTTAATAAAACATTTTCAGCAGGAACTTTTTCCTGCGAAGCGATTAATTTGATAAGCTCAACGCTAGCGCCGCCGCCGCCATATAGATGTCCGTATTTATGGGCTTTATGCATGGCATTACTAGCCGCTTTATTAAGGCCGTAAGGATTTTCATTTGCCATCATGCGGATGGGGTTTTCGGCAGTGGGAACATAGCCCTCTATTGTGACACTTTGTGCGGTGGCTCCACTGTTAAATAAAAGTCCCCCTGCGATGGCAGTCGTGCCGATCAACCATTCGCGCCTTGAAATATCTCTTGCCATATTTTGATCCTTGATTTGGTTTTTTATTTAAATTGTTATTTTAGAATAACCGATTAAATTATTTTGTCACGATCAAATAAAAGGCGGCATTAATTTAAAAATTCGCCTTTTATTTGATGGTTTAGGAATAATATCAAATGAATATTTTTTCATAAATTTTTGAAAAATACTCCATATCCTCAGGTTTTCCCATACTGACCCTACACCAATTTAGATAAGGGGGGAATGGACGCCCGACGATGATGCCGTTTTCTCTGAATTTTTCACGAACTTCATTTACATCAATCCCTGTTTCAAAGAAAACGAAATTGGTATTGGATTTAACATATCTGACATTGTGTTTATCAAATAAATCATAGGTTATTTTTAAGGATTGTTGGTTCTTACGGCGACAGAAATCCTGGGTAGCGGTATCTTGATAACTCGCAACCGCGCCACTGATGGCAAGATGGCTAGCGGAACCTGTCATATATTCCCTGATTTTTTCCAGCCATTTTACAGAGCCATAACCAATGCCCAAACGTACACCAGCAAAACCGTGAATTTTAGAGGCTGTTCTGGCAACAACGATATTTTCGTTACTACAGGCGAGAGGAACCATGGTTTCATAATCAGGGTTATTCACATATTCATGATAAGCCTCATCAATGAACACCAAACATTTTTTTGACATTTCAAGGCAGAAATCTTTGAGTTTATTTTTTTCCATAATAGTAGGAAGAGGATTGTTGGGATTAACCAGATAAATGATACTGACATCATCCGTATAGGCCGCTTTTAACATATCAAGATCAATGGTCATTGTATCGTTGACTGGGACGCGTTTAATGGGGACTTTGCGGTTTATGGCGTATCTTGTTAGGCCATGATAGGTCGGGTCAGCCGTTAGAACGGAGCCGCCCTCAACAGCTGTGATCAGGCCTAAGGTTTTTAATATTTCCCCTGAACCCCCAGAGAAAATAATATTCTTTTCATCAACAGACTCCATTTCAGCCAGAACTTTTGTTAATGCTCTGCGGCTTCCACGCCCATATTGGTGAGCGGTATCAAAACTATCTATGATAGCTTGGCGTGCGGCGATTGATACGCCGTAAGGGTTTTCATTTGATCCTAAACGTAGCGGATTTTCAGGCGTTGGTACAAATCCTGGTACCGTCATGCTTTGTGCGTTGGCGCGACTGCCCATAAGAATAGCCCCGGCAAGAGCCGTTCCCCCCTTTAACCAATCGCGTCTTGATAAATTATGTTCCATATTTTGCTCCTTGAGTGATAATATTTTTTTTGACTTTGTCACGCATTAGATTTTTTGCAAAAAAAAGACATTAACCAATTTGGGTAATGGCTTTTAAATTCACGTGGCTATTTTAAAGTTTAGGTAAATTCTTTTTCATAAACTTCAACTAAATACCGGGTGTCTTCTGGTTTTGAAGTGCTGATGCGACACCATGTTGTAAAGGGTTGGAATTGGCGACCTACTTTGACGCCGTGTTGTAACATCCTTTTGCTAAATTCATTGACCTGGATACCCGTATCAAAATAAGTGAAGTTTGAATTTGATTTAATATATTTTAAATTGTGTTTTTCAAACATTTCATAAAGAATATCTAAGGATTGTTGATTTTTGCGTAAAACAAATTTCTGCGTTTCTTTATCCTTGTAACTGGCAATAGCACCATGAATACTGATGGTGCTGACGGTGCCTGTAATTTTGTCTTTTATTTTTTTGAGAATATTTTTTGAGCCAAAGCCAAAGCCGACACGCACACCCGCAAATCCATGAATTTTAGATGTGGTTCTTGTAACAATAATATTTTCATTGGCGACCGCAAGAGGGACCATGGTTTTATATTTTGGGTCCGTTACATATTCATAATAAGCCTCATCAATAAAAACGTAACATTTTTTTGACATTTCAAGACAGAATTTTGTGAGTTCTTCTGCATGCATAACCGTTGGAACGGGATTGTTTGGATTACATAAATAAATAATACTGACATCATCTGTATAAGCCGCACGCAACGCCTCTAAATCAATGCTCATGTCTTTTGCTACGGGCACGCGAATTTTATTAATGCCCATTCTGTCGGCATATTTCATAAAATTATTATCAAATGTGGGGTCTGGTGCAAGGATACTGCCGCCCTCTATGCCGACGATCAGGGCTAAAGTATGTAAAATTTCTGCGGAACCAGATGTCACTAATATATTTTCCGCAGGGACTTGTTCTATCCCCGCAATCAATTCTGTAAGCTCTCTTCTGCCGCTACCGCCATAAAGGTGGGCCACATCAAAGGATTTAATCATGGCATTACGCGCCGCTCTGCTGATCCCGTAGGGATTTTCATTGGAACTAAAGTGTATTGGATTTTCTTTGGTCGGTTTGTAACCCTCAATTGTCAAGCTCTGCGCGGTGCCAGAATTTGCAAACATAAGTCCGCCTGCTACGGCTGTTGTCGCCGTTAGCCATTGGCGTCTGGTCATTTTATCAGTCATATTTTTTCCCCTTGATTGTTAGATATTGCCAAAATCTCTTTTGTAAATTTTAACCAGATAGTCCATTTCTTCTGGTTTGGCCGTGCTGATCCTTACCCAATTAGGGAAGGCTTTATATTGGCGGCCCACTAAAACACCTGATTCTAGTAGTTTGTCGCGTACTATTTTAGCGTCACGCCCCGCATTAAAATATGTGAAATTTGCATTTGATTTAACATAAGGAAGGTTAAGTTCATCAAACATTTTATAAAGAATTTCTAAAGACTGGTAGTTTTTATCAACGACAAATTTTTGATATTCTTTATCTTTATAACTGACCATAGCCCCAATCTGTGCTGGATAGCTTATGGTGTTGGAGCCGAATTTTGCCAATAGTTTCACAGTATCAGGATGACCAAAAGCAAAACCAACACGCACATTGGCAAAGGCATGAATTTTTGATGCGGTGCGAAGAACAATAATATTGGGATTGTCTTTTACCAAATGGGCCATGGTTGAAAAATCATCATTACGAACATATTCATAATAAGCCTCATCAATAACCACCATGGCTTTTTTGGAAACTTCAAGACAGAATTTTTCCAAAGACTTCTTCTCAACAATATTGGGGATTGGGTTATTGGGGTTGCTAATATAAACAAGCTTAGTGTTATCGGTCATGGCTTGGCGTAGATCATCAAGATTGATGCTCATATCTTCACGAACAGGCACTTCAATCACTTGACCACCAAAACGCGTCACATAGCGGGTTACGGCGGCGTAACTAGGATAAGGAACAACAGCATTACCCCCCGCAATGCCACATAAGGCTCCTGTTGCCATTAGAAATTCAGTGGACCCTGCGCCTACTAAAATACATTCAGGCGGAATATCTTCTATTTCGGAAATAATCTTTACCAGTTTTCGTCTGGTGGTAAAATTATAAAGATGGGCTTTTTTATAAGCCTCGATAATCGCTTCCATGACTTTTGGGTTAATACCGTAAGGGTTTTCGTTGTTGGTATAACGAATAGGATTATCTTTACTAACTGGCTCTCCCATATTGATCATGGTTTGCGCTGATGCGCCCCTTGCCATCATCATGCTACTGGCGATCGCCGTTGTTCCCACCAACCAGCCACGTCTTGTGATATCATTCATTATATTATCAGTCATTATAGTCTCCCTTTATTTTATAGATTATCTTTTAACCAAATTCCTTGCGATAAACCTGCATAATATATCTCATTTCTTCTGGTTTTGTCATGCTGAGGCGCACCCAATTTGTAAAGGGTTTAAATTCCCGCCCACTAAGAATATGATGTTTTTTCATTACTGCGGCGACCTCTTTGGATGGACGGCCTGCTTTGAAAAATGTAAAATTTGCATTTGATTTAATATAAGGAAGGTTTAATTCCTCGAACATATCATAGCATATTTGTAAACTTTCTTTATTTTTCTGTCTCAGAAAATCCTGATATTCAAAGTCCTGATAACTGGCAATCGCCCCTCTCATCGCGGCGTAATTTGTTGAATTTGTGAACATGCCAAACATGCGTTTAATAATATCAGGATGAGCAAAACATACTCCTACGCGAACACCGGCAAAGGCATGTATTTTAGACGCTGTACGGGTAACAATTATGTTCTTATTCTCTTTGACCAGTTCAATCATTGAGGCGAAATTTTCATTATCTACATATTCATAATAGGCCTCATCAATCAGGATTGTCGCTTTTTCTGACATTTCAAGACAGAACTCACGCAAAGCATTTTTTTCAATGATTGTTGGGATCGGATTATTTGGATTACAAAGATAAATCAAATTGACATCATCGGTATAGGCCTCGCGCATAGCATCAAGATTAATAGACATATCTTCACCAACAGGAACCTGGATTATCTTAGATCCTAACGTCTCACCAAAACGGATAATATCACCATAAGTAGGGTAAGTGACCATCATTGAACCACCATCAATGCGGCTAAAGACGGCGGCTTTTTCCAAAAATTCAGTGGACCCTGCACCAATACCGATATATTTAGGATTAATATTTTCTAATTTTGCTATTGTTGCACGAAATTCAAACATAGCTCCAAAAGCATATAAATGTGAACGATCAGCCGCATCATCGATCGCTTTCCTCGCTTTCAATGATTGACCATAAGTATTTTCATTAAAATGGGCGCGAATAGGGTTTTGGGCGCTCGGCGTGACATTCGCCGACATAAAAGTTTGCGCCGATGCTGATGTTGCAGATAGCAATAGACTAGTTGCGACGGTTGTTGTTGTACCTGTTAACCACTGACGGCGGGTAATATCATTAGTCATTTATATATTCTTTCTTGGGTGTTATATTTATATTGGCTTTAACAGCCTTTTTTATTTTTGCTATAATATAACACATATAATCATATATATTTACAAAATCCAAGATATAATGTGATGATAAATTAAAGTGACCCTTAAAAAATTGACCTGATTTTATCTATAGTCTCCTTTATATTCTGTCTGTTTGTCATATTTATGGTATTTTATAGGGAAGTTTTTTGACTTATTATAAATATATCACTTTATAATAAGTCTAATGTAATGTATAAATAATTGAATTCATTTAACTAAAAAGGAAATAAAATGACTATGGTTCCAAATGTGACGTTTAAAACAAGGGTGCGTAATGATGCGCTAGGCGGTCCTAACCCTTTCGAATGGAAAAGTTTATCGACAGATGAAATTTTTAAAGGCAAAAAAGTGATTGTTTTTTCACTACCCGGTGCTTTTACGCCGACCTGTTCGACAAGTCATCTTCCAGGATATGAAAAACATTATGATGATTTTAAAAAACTAGGCGTTGATGCCATTGTCTGTATTTCAGTCAATGATGCTTTTGTTATGTATCAATGGGGGCTAAGTCAAAAAGCTGAGAATGTCTTCTTGCTTCCTGATGGTAGTGGCGAATTTACCCGTAAAATGGGGATGCTGGTTAATAAAGATAATGTTGGTTTTGGCATGCGTAGCTGGCGTTATTCCATGTTTGTCGATGATTGTGAAATTGAAAAAATATTTAGCGAAGAAGGTTTTTCAGATAATTGTCCAACCGACCCGTTTGTAGTATCAGACGCAGATACCATGTTAAAATATTTGCAAAATAAATAAAATATCATTCAAAAATAAAAAGGCCGGATCATAATGTCCGGCCTTTATTTATAGTATATTATTTTTCTAGAAAGCTGTAATCAGCGCTACTCTAAAACGATTACGTCTTACTTTCCAATCATTATAGGTGGACGCATTATAGACAATGGGAACTATGCCTTTTAAATTGCTACGTTCATATTCTGCTCTAATGGCAACTGTGTCTGTTGCATATAATTGAATACCGCCGCCAAGGGAAATACCGCTGTTACTAGATTTAAATTCAATATCCTGAAGTGTTTTGATCTGGGTCGACTGGTTAAAGCCAACTTTAGCATAAATTAGGGCCTGTTCGCTTAACCAAAATCCTGGCATAATGGCACCACCAAATTCATGGGTAATGCTGTATCTTTGGGTAGGGTTTGTGGTTATGATGTCATTTGAAATAAAACTATATCCATAACGCGCTTCAACCGCGACCGTGAATTTATCTTGTGAGCCACGGTAGCCAACAAATATACCAAAAGCTGTACCATTGGCATTATAAATATTGTCAGGTGTTGCTTTAATATTATCGCGTATTTGATCGTATGAACCATCAAGGCCAACATAAATTCCGTCAGAATTATATTGTTGTGATAATGCTATATTCACTGGCATAAACACACTGGTCATTAATGTGGCAATTATAAATATATTTTTCATTTTATATCCTTTGTTTTCATCATTTTACATCAAATGCGTTACTAAAGGCTTAAAAGGACTATAATTATTGCTTATAAGTTACTCGGTATAGGGCGTTTGCTTGATCATCGGCAATCAAGAGACTTCCGTCTTTTAATTCGAGCACATCAGCGGGGCGACCCCATGCTTTGTTATTTTGTAGCCAGCCCGTGATGAATGGTTGATAGTCAACGGCCTTTCCGTCTTTTATGGTTACTAGGGTCAGCATATGACCAGTATGGCCGACTTCTTTTGAACGGTTCCAGGAGCCGTGTTCGGCAATAATGATATTATTTTTAAAGGAACTGGGGAACATATCCCCTTTATAAAATGCCATACCAATAGCACCAGCGTGAGGCGCAAGCTTTTGCGCAGGCGGGGTATAATCAGCAGGGTTTTTTCCAATGCCAAATTCGGGATCAGGTGTATCTCCCTGATGAATATAAGGATAGCCAAAATGTTGATTTATTTTTGTGACATGATTAAGTTCATCAGCCGGCATTTCGTCGCCCATAGCATCTCGCCCATTATCGGTAAACCATAAATCACCAGATACAGGATCCCAATCAAAGCCAACCGTATTTCTTATGCCACGTGCCACATGTTCTAAGGTTTTATCGGCTGAATTGACATCCATTCTGTGAATAGAGGCAAAAATTTCATCAGGTTCGCAAATATTACAAGGCGCCCCAATAGGGATATATAAAAGACCATCAGGGCCAAATTCTAAGAATTTCCAACCATGGTGGCTCTTTGTTGGTAATTTGTCCGTAATAACCTCTCTCTTAACGCCGGATTTGAGGTTGGCGGCAATATCATTATATCTATAAATGTGGCTCACTGCGCCCACATATAAATCTCCATCTTTGTAAGTTAAGCCAGAAGGGAGTTTAAGTCCTTTATCAATAACGACCACTTCGCTAGCAACGGCGCCATTATTTGGGTTTAAAACCGCATAAATTCGCCCCCCTGCAGAATCTATTGACCCTACATAAACCGTACCGTCATCCCCTAGGGACATTTGACGTGGGTTTTTTAATTTGGCATATAAATTAATGGAAAAGCCGTCTGGTAAAATCAGTTTATCAAGGGCAATGGTTTGACTATATGCGGGTGATAAAAATAACGAGAAAAGTGTGACGTATAATATTTTTTTGATCATTATTGGACTCCTATCCTAAAGTTATATCATATTGTTAAGCATCGACAAAGTCACTTAGGCTGTAACCTTGCAAATAAAGCAACGCCGTTAAGTCTCCATGATGAATAACCACATCCGAGGCCGCTGCGGCTTTTGGAAAAGCGTGGTATCCAACCCCGAGGCCCGCTCCCACCAACATGGGGATATCATTGGCTCCATCACCAACAGCAATTATCTCAATATCGGATAAGCCTAAAGTTTTTTGAAATTCCCTTAAGCTGTTAATTTTTGTATCAGCATCGACAATCGGTTCGCCAACCTCGCCTGTTAATTTTCCGTTCTTATGAAGAAGGATATTGGCGCGGTTGACTTTAAAATCGGTAAGTTTTGCTATTTTTTCGCTAAAATATGTAAAGCCGCCAGAAACTAAAATGGTAAAAGCGCCGTGTGCGTTCATGGTTTTAACCAACGTCATCGCGCCGGGGGTCAATTTAATGCGCTCTTTATAAACTTTTTCCAATTCTTCGATTTTAAGGCCCTTGAGCAAAGAAACTCGCTCACGCAATGCTCCTTTAAAATCAATATCGCCTTGCATGGCGGCTTGGGTAATCTTGGATACTTTTTCTTTGATGCCTAAATAATCTGCGAGCTCATCAATACATTCTACGGTGATGATGGTCGAATCCATATCGGCAATAAGCATCTTTTTCTTGCGGGTAGAAATTTTTTGAAAGGCGAAATCAAAATTCTCAGTTTTTAATTCATTTAAAAGATCATCAGAAATATTATCAAGAGATCCTTCAAAATAAAGGTCAAGCGCAACATGCTTTGATAACCATTTGCTTGATGTAGATTTGGTTTTATTTTCAAATTTATCTTTAATATCATCACTAATCGCCTCAGAGTTGGCAGTTGATATTAATGTCAAAACATTTGTCATAGAGGAAGCCTTTGATTATCAGCGCACCATTATGTGGCATTTAGGTGGTATTTAAACCTAAGCTGGTATATTTACAGGATCAATAGGAAATAGTGAAATGGAATTTTTCATATGGCTAAAATAATCCTGCTTGGTGGGCCAACAGCAAGCGGAAAATCAACGCTGAGCCTTAAATGGGCTGTGCAATATGGTGGGGAAATTATCAACGCCGATAGTATGCAGGTTTATCGGGAGTTAAATATTCTTACGGCTTGCCCCTCTATGGAGGAAATGAAAGAAATTCCCCATCATCTTTACCGTACGTTAAAGGGCGATGATCCGTGTTCAGCCGATCGGTGGCGCGAGATGGCGCGCACAGTGATTGAGGAGGTTTGGGCAAGAGGCAATATTCCTATAGTTGTCGGCGGTACAGGACTTTATTTAAAAGCGCTGGTTTATGGTTTATCAAAAGTGCCGAGCATTGATCAAAATATCCGTGCAGAAATAAGAGCCAGCATGATCGAAGAAGGGTCGAAAATTATCCACGCTAGACTTTTTAAACTTGATCAAGAAATGGCCAATCGATTAGACCCTAATGACAGCCAACGTGTGGCTCGTGCTTTGGAAGTTATTCTCTCAACCCATAAAAGTTTAAGCTACTGGCAAGCCCAGCCAGAAGAGGGTGGCTTAATTGATGATGATGTGCAAATGAGTTTGCGTATAGTAGAGCGTGACCGCGCCGCGTTATACCAACGCTGTAATCACCGCTTTAAAATGATGATAGAGCAAGGCGATGCCATAAAAGAGGTGAAAGCCCTGATGGAATTAAATTATTCGAAAAGCCTTCCTGTGATGAAATCCCTAGGCGTGCCACAAATCATTAATTATTTAGAGGGCGATACGACTTTGGATCAGGCAATAATATTAAGCCAAACCGCGACGCGACAGTTTGCAAAAAGACAAATGACATGGTTTAGAAACCAATTTTCACAGTGGCAGCAAGAAATATTGTAATATTCTTAATTAAATATTCATTATTTTGTAATTATATTTCAATAAATTTATTGACTTGGTAATTTTATATCAGTAATCTGACGCAAGTTT
>CALDNY010000017.1 GCA_937914685.1 uncultured Kordiimonadaceae bacterium | reverse complement strand
TACATTCTTGCCCCTCTACCGCGGCAATACAGGCCCAAGTCGTATGATTATGGGGCGGGGAGACTTTGCCCGTATGCATGACATTTAAATAAAGCGCGTAACTATCATCATCATCTTGTGAAATAAGGTGGCGAGTGTGAACTTTATCGCCCACGGGGCCTGGAAATTCCTGCTCGCACCAAAATTCGCTTTTATCGGCGATTGCTACTAAGGCCTGTTTAATTGTATCTAAATTTTCTAGGCTCACATCAACGGGCCCCGCAAGAAGGCGGACATTTTTAAGAAGGTTGGCAACCTCAGCCTCTCTTGCTTCTTTTATAACCGTCATATTTTTACTTTCCTTTATAATTAATCAGCATATCGGTAATTTCTTTTGCAAATTCGTGATAAGGCTGGGTCGTGGTATTTGACATCATCACAAAGCCAATGTCCAAATCAGGGATCATCACCACATATGATTTGAAGCCATCATTGCCCCCGTGATAAATAATTTGCTTATCTTGTTGAAGGCGGCGGTGCCAGCCAAAACCAATATTATCAAATTGACCTAATGCGGGTTGCCACATAGCTTTTATGGTGTCTGCTTTTAAAATTCGATTACCATTCAACATTCCACCATTTAAATTAGCCCTCAGCCATTTGCTCATATCGTCAATATTTGAAATAAGTGTGGAACTTGGCCCATGCATCCGGTTATAGGGATAAACATCAGCGATTTTTTTAATTTTATAAGGCGCATTATGAAGACTATTTAACTTGGTCATATCAGCCGCTTCAATCAGCAATGTGCTGTCAACCATACCAAGGGGCATTAAAATCTTCTCCTGCACATAATCTTCAAAGGGCATATCGGCGACTTTAGAAATCACGTCGCCCAGAATTTCATAGCCAGTATTGCTATATTGATAGGTGGTATTTGGGTTGTGGGTTAAATATTTATGAGAAACAAAATGGCGAACAAATCGTTCAAGCGCAACTTCGTCATAATCCGGATCATGCCACGGATCACTATCAAAATCAGGCATGCCTGAAATATGACTAGCCAGTTGACGGGCGGTAATATCTTTATATCGCGCGTCCACAAGAACAAAATAAGGTAAAACATCAATAATGGGTTTATCCACATCAAGTTTTCCTTGCTCTTGAAGTTGCATCAAGGCGGTCGCGACAAAAGTTTTAGTGACAGAGGCCATATGAAAAAGTGATTTATTGGTTTCAGGTTCGCCAGTATAAATATTTTTAACCCCGTAGGATTTTTTAAATAAAACACCCTCTTTAGAAACAACAGCAAAAACAAAACCATAAACACTGTTATCCACCATCATTTTTTCAATCAATGGTGTGAATAATTGGTCCAATTCTACATCATCTGCCCAAACATAAGTTGGCGATATGAGTAAAAAAGCAACCATACTAAAAAGCATTCTTCTCATTCAATGGCCCCTTATCATTATCTCTTTAATAGTTTTAATACCCTTGGATCATTTTTGCAATCTATCATAAATCAAATGTCGGTTGACCTTGCCTATACTATGGGCTTTATATAGTGCTTTAGAAATTAACATTGAGAGAATTAACATTGGGAGAATTAACATGGCATCTTACTTTAAGAGCTTAGCGATTGCCGCCTCAAGTCTAGCACTGGCCTTCAACGCGGAGGCCCAACAGCCAGCATCTTCAGAATTGCCCATAATCCATCAATTGGTTAAGGATGTATCCGCCGAGCGTATTGAAACAGATATTCGTAAACTGATCAGTTTTGGTACCCGTCATACCTTATCTGATACTGTGTCTGAGACCCGTGGTATTGGCGCAGCTAGACGTTGGATTAAAGCCGAATTTGAACGGATCAGCGCCGATTGCGGTAATTGCTTAGAGGTTATGTATATTAGCGACACCGTCTCTGGTGAACGCATCCCAAACCCTACAGAAGTGGTGAGCGTTGTCGCTATTCAACGCGGCGGCCTTGACCCTTCACGTTATGTGGCCATGTCTGGTGATATTGACAGCCGTATTTCTGATCCATTAAACGGAGTAAACGATAGCCCTGGGGCTAATGATAACGCCTCTGGTATGGCCGGTGTCATTGAAGCCGCGCGGGTATTGAGCAAGCATAAATTTGCAGGATCAATCATTTACATGGGACTTTCTGGCGAAGAACAAGGGCTTTACGGAGGAAAAATTGTTGCAAAACATGCCCTCGACAATGACTGGCGGATCAAAGCCGTACTTAACAATGACATGATCGGCAATATTACCGGCATTGACGGAGTGACCGATAATACCACAGCACGTGTCTTTTCCGAAGGCACCCGCGATGTTGAAACCCCAGAAGAAGCCCGCACTCGCCGCTTTAGCGGTGGTGAGGTTGATAGCCCATCGAGAAATATTGCTCGTTTCATTGATCGCCAAGCCGATAAATATATCCCAAATCTGGATGTAATGGTGGTTTACCGCCTTGACCGTTTTGGCCGTGGTGGTCATCACCGCCCCTTTAACGCGGTCGGCATTCCCGGCGTGCGGATCATGGAAACCCATGAACATTATGACCGTCAACATCAAGATATCCGTGTTGAAAATGGTCGCGCCTACGGTGATGTGATTGAGGGCGTCAATTTTGAATATGCGGCAAAATTAACATCGCTTAATATTGCAAGTCTCGCCGAAATGGCCGCCGCACCGCCGTTCCCTGCGGATGTAACTTTAAAAGGAGCTGTACAGGCATCTGCTGTGATCAGTTGGAAAAAGCCAACTGGTAAAATGGCCGAAAATCTCGCCGGATATAAAGTTTACTGGCGTTATACGGACCAACCAAAATGGACATACAGCAAATTTGTCGGTGATGTGGAGACCTACATCTTTGAAAACCTAGTGATCGACAACTATTATTTCGGCGTGGCAAGCGTCGCCTTGGACGGTGCTGAAAGTCCCGTGGTTTTCCCTGGCCCCATGGGATCCTTCGGTGGCTATCAAGTCGTCAAAAAGGATTAATAACTTCACATTCTTAAAATGAACAATCCGTGCTTAAAATGAACAATCCGTGAAAACTTTGGAAATGTCTTGATTCCAAGATCCGTAATAAGCATCAAGCATAAGCTGGGCTGTTGTTTTGCCGCTTTCAACGGTTTGAAATAGGGAGTTTAGAAATACCCGCTCGTCTTCGCCGCTATTGTTAAATTGACCGCGTCGCTCCAAGCCTGCGGCTGAAATTTTTAACATTTGCATGGCGAGATCTTGAGTAGTACCGTTTCTAAAAGGAACATTAAGAGCATCTCTTGGCACATTATCACGCAGGTGTTGATGTTCTTCGTGGGTCCAGTCCTTGACCATATCCCACGCCATATCCAGTGATGTTTGATCGTAAAACAAGCCAACCCAAAGAGCAGGAAGGGCACAAATTTTGCTCCACGTTCCGCCGTCAGCACCGCGCATTTCGAGAAATTTCTTCAGGCGCACTTCAGGAAATAATGTGCTCATTTGATCTTCCCAGTCATCAATGGTTGGAAGCTCGCCTTCAAATCCTTCTAATTTTCCGTTCATAAAGTCTTTGAAAGATTTACCGGAAACATCATGATAAATACCGTTGCGATTGACAAAATACATGGGCACATTAAGAACATGATCCACATAGGCTTCAAACCCCATCCCCTCTTCAAAGACGAAAGGAAGAATGCCACAACGATCAGGGTCTGTATCAGTCCAGATGTGTGAGCGGTAACTTTGAAATCCGTTTGGCTTTCCTTCTGTAAAAGGAGAGGCCGCAAAAATGGCTGTTGCAAGGGGTTGAAGAGCCAGTGAGACGCGGAATTTTTTAACCATGTCTGCTTCACTAGAATAATCGAGATTCACTTGGATCGTACAAGTCCTGAGCATCATATCGAGCCCGAGGTTCCCTTTTTTCGGCATATAATTGCGCATAATATTATAGCGGCCTTTGGGCATAGTCGGCACATCTTCGCGCTTGGTATTGGCGTTAAACCCCATACCAATATAATTGATTCCAAGTTTTTCACTGACCGCTTGAGCTTGGCGCAAGTGAGATGTAGATTCAGCGCAAGTCTGGTGCAAAGTTTTGAGCATCGCTCCAGAAAGTTCAAGCTGCCCGCCCGGCTCTAAGGTTACGGATTGTCCATCTTTTTTAAGGCCGATGATATACTCACCTTCCATAATGGGTTCCCAGTCAAATTCTTTTTGAAGGGCCACTAATATGGCTTTAATACTGCGCTCGCCTTCGTAAGGCACTGGCTTATTACTATCAACACAATAAACAAATTTTTCATGTTCTGTACCGATAGTCCATTCACTTCTCGGTCTAGAGCCTGAGGCTATATAATCTATGAGTTGTTGTTTATTCTCAATTAATGAATCTCTTGAAATATTGTTCACTTTAGTACCCTCTTTATTAGCCTTAAACGGCAATATCATTTATCATGTATGACTTATGGATATAAAGTCAATAGGTCACCATTAACTTCGTAACCCTTTAATTTATTTAAAAAACTCATTCCCAATAATGATGTATCCATATCTGAACGAACCACAGAAGCGCGTACATTTGAGACCGATATGGGGCCAATTTCTATTTTATTAATCATAATAGCCGCCGCATAGGCCGTACCATTGGCCGTAGAAACGGGGATATCAAATGATAAATCGTCTATCTTATAGCCGACTGTTGCAGCATCTTCCAATGTCAAGGCAACGTCTGTGGCCCCTGTATCAACTAAAAAATCAATATTTTTATCGTTGATTTTAGCTCTAACCACAAAATGGCCGCTCAAGTCAGCACGAAAGCTAATGGTGTCTTGATTAATGTTGCCTGCTGAAGGATTAAATTCACCGGCAAGACGTCCACTGCCATTCCAGAGGGAATATCCAAGCCCTAAAATACCAAAGATAATAACCCAGCCCGCGATATTACGCAGGCTCTGGCCGGGATTACTGACCACATGACCGATCAAGCCTGCACCCACCAAAGCGAGGAGCAGCAAATCATACAAAAGAGATGCGCCCTGCCCTTGTGAGAGACCCCTGCTTAAAATCCAACCAATGATCAAGGTGATTACAACCACCACTCCTACTAAGATGATAAAAGGGCGAATTGTTTTTTTAGGCGTTGGCGGTTTTTGTCCCCAAGGGGACTGTTGGTTATCGTTCATTTTGACCAATCTCCTAAAAATGATTGCCATAAGGCGATCACTGTTACTGCTGCCGTATCGGCGCGCAAAATACGGGGGCCTAATGTGACGGCAATGCTATTTTCATGATCCCTAATCATTTGGCGCTCTTCTGCGGTAAAGCCCCCTTCTGGTCCAATAAGCACCGCCCATTTTTTATTATTCTTTGGCAAATCCTGCATAGCCATCGCGTCACCTGCTTCATCACAAAATATAAGGATACGGTCACGGGGCCAGTCCTTTAATAATTGCGTGAGCGGCGTCATGACGTCAATTTTAGGAATACTCATACGTCCACATTGTTCGGCGGCATCGACCACATTGGCCAATAATTTTTCTGGTTTTAAACGGTCTAAATTGGTGCGCTTTGTTAGGACGGGGCAAATAGCGCTTACCCCAAGCTCGGTAGCCTTTTGCATCATATAATCAATACGGGCTTTTTTAAGGGGGGCAAATATATACCATAAATCAGACCCGGAGGTTTGCTCTGCTATTTGTTCGCGCACCGTCACCATGGCCTTGCCTTTACCAACCTTTGTTATTTCAGCCAGCCATTCGCCTGATCTGCCATTAAATATGGTAATATAGTCGGTCAATTTAAGGCGCAGGACATTAACTAAATGATGTCCTTGGTTTTGATCAATTAAAAGCACAGCAGCGACTTTTAATTCATCGTCTATAAAAAGACGGGTTTTTGCAATTTTGTTCGACATTTTACCCAATTCAGTTATGACTATAGTCTTATGATAATCAATATTTACATATAGACAAATGACCAAATTAGATCAACGTATAAAAAAAGCACCAGAAGATACGGTTAAACAAAGTTGGGTTAATAAATTATCTCCTGATTTTGCTTGGGGTTACCTTCAGCTTATCCGCGCTGATCGGCCCATTGGCACATGGCTTTTGCTGTGGCCCGGTTTATGGTCTATTGGTCTTGTTAGTCATAAATATGGCATGGGTATATTTGAAGCAAATCTAAATTTAATCCTCCTTTTTACCATCGGCGCCTTTGTCATGCGCGGTGCGGGTTGTGTGGTTAACGATTTATGGGACCAAAAGGCTGACGGTCAAGTGGAGCGAACCAAAGGAAGGCCACTCCCTAGCGGCCGAGTTTCAAGACTTGGCGCAATGATTTTCCTTGGTTTTTTATGCTTAATCGGCCTTATGGTTTTAGTGCAGCTTAATAAATTTAGCCAAATGGTCGGATTATTTTCACTTATTTTAATCATTATTTACCCCCTCATGAAACGCATCACATATTGGCCTCAATTAATGCTCGGTTTTACCTTTAACTGGGGGGCTCTGATGGGTTGGGCCGCAGTAAGCGGTACCATCGAACTACCGGCTATCATGCTCTATATTGGTGGGATTTTCTGGACCTTAGGGTATGATACAATCTATGCTCATCAAGATAAGCAAGATGATACATTGATCGGCGTTAAATCAACCGCCCTAAAATTTGCGGATAAAACTCATATCTGGCTTTGTTGTTTTTACAGTGCCTGCATTTTATTATTAACCGCCTCAGGATATCTTTGCGGCCTTAATATAGGGTTTTATATTGGAATGATCGTCAGTGCTGGACATTTGATTTATCAGCTTAAAAAGCTTGATATAGATGACCGTGAGATGTGCCTAAAACTTTTTAAATCAAACCATCATTTCGGACTGATTGTCTTTTTAAGTATTGTGGCAGGGCATTATATCTAATCAATGCCAATTCTACTCTTGATTTCCTTATCATAATAGAGCATTTTGTCCTATCTTTTGTGAGGAGAGACCTTTTTTGCGATCCTTTAATCGCATCAAGTAAGGGAAATTAATTTTAAGAAAACCAAAATAGAGGGAAACAATGACTAATATATATTTAATGATAGTGGGGTGTGGAGTTGTCGCATTAATATACGGCATTTACGCAACACGAAAAGTAATGGCCTTTGATACAGGTAATGAGAAAATGCAGGAAATTGCTTCTGCAATTCAAGAAGGCGCTGCGGCTTATTTAAATAGACAATATAAAGCCATTGGCATCGTTGGTGTCATTGTTGCTATATTGTTATTATTACTATTAGGAAGACATGTGGCTATTGGCTTTGTCGCTGGAGCTATATTATCAGGTTTAGCGGGCTATATCGGAATGAATGTATCTGTTCGTGCCAATGTGAGAACGGCACAGGCCGCTTCGCACAGCATCGCTAGAGCCCTTGACGTTTCGTTTACATCTGGCGCGATCACCGGCATGCTTGTGGTTGGCTTAGGTCTGCTTGGTGTTGCTAGTTATTATATATATATGACCACGTCAGGTGTCGATGTTCGCACAACCTTGGAAGGCCTTATTGGTCTTGGTTTTGGTGCTAGCTTAATATCAATCTTTGCTCGTCTTGGCGGCGGTATCTTTACCAAAGGGGCTGACGTTGGTGGTGATATGGTTGGTAAAGTCGAAGCTGGTATTCCCGAAGATGATCCGCGTAACCCTGCTACTATTGCTGATAATGTTGGTGATAATGTTGGTGACTGCGCGGGTATGGCTGCGGATTTATTTGAAACATACGCTGTAACAGTGGTCGCTACCATGCTCATCGCTTCGAGTAGTTTCATTGGTGTATCTGTTGAAAAAATGATGCTTCTTCCGCTTATGATCGGTGCTTTATGTATATTAGCAACCATCTGTGGTACTTTCTTTGTTAGGCTCGGATCTGGTTCAGAAAACATCATGGGCGCACTTTACAAGGGTCTAATTGCCAGTGCTGTGATCTCAGCGGCTCTGATTTATGCAATGTTTACTCAATATGATTTTTTCTCGAACATTCAATTTGCTGACGGTACGTCTCTTACAACAATGAGCATGTTTTATTGTGTCATCACAGGCCTTGTTGTTACGGCTTTAATTGTTTGGATTACAGAATATTATACAAGTACTGAATATCGCCCTGTTAAAGTGATCGCAGAAGCCTCAGAAACAGGCCATGGTACCAATGTTATTCAAGGACTTGCTATTTCCATGGAATCAACGGCGGTTCCGGTAATCATCATCTGTGGTGGTATTTTTGCCGCATACAGCCAAGCGGGTCTATTCGGTATTTCAATCGCGGCGACCGCGATGTTATCCCTTGCCGGCATGGTTGTTGCGCTTGATGCTTACGGCCCAGTTACAGATAACGCTGGTGGCATTGCCGAAATGGCAAAATTACCTGAAGATGTGCGTGTCACAACTGATAAACTTGATGCGGTTGGTAATACAACCAAAGCCGTCACAAAAGGCTATGCCATCGGTTCAGCGGCTCTTGCAGCATTAGTGTTGTTTGCAGCTTATACAGAAGAGATTGCCCATTATCTACCGCAATATGCTGACATTACTTTCCCACTACAAGATCCGTTTGTTGTGATCGGCTTGTTCATTGGTGGCATGCTTCCTTATTTGTTTGCCTCCATGTCAATGCTTGCGGTTGGTCGTGCTGCGGCTAGTGTGGTTGTTGAAGTGCGCCGTCAATTTAGGGAAATTCCTGGCATCATGGAAGGCACTGCTAAACCAGAATATGGTAAAGCCGTTGATCTTTTAACAAAATCAGCCATCCGTGAAATGATTATGCCATCACTATTACCATTACTTGCACCGATTGTTTTATTCACGGTGACCTATTTGGTAAGTGGTAGCATGATTGCAGCTTTCCAAACATTGGGAGCTATGTTGCTGGGTACTATTGTTACTGGTTTATTCATTGCTATTTCCATGACTTCTGGTGGTGGCGCATGGGATAATGCCAAGAAATACATCGAAGACGGTCACCACGGCGGCAAGGGCTCTGACGCTCATAAAGCAGCGGTCACAGGCGATACTGTTGGCGATCCTTATAAGGATACAGCCGGTCCTGCCGTCAATCCATTGATTAAAATTGTCAATATCGTTGCTATTTTACTCGTGGCGGTGGTTGCGAAATTAAATATTGGCTAATAAAGCTTAATATTATCAACCCTTTAGAAACCCCGCTTTTTGCGGGGTTTTTTTTATGAAAAATATACTGACAAATCTATTATTATCGTTATATTGCGCCCAATTAAATTTAACCTTTATAAATATGGCTATTCCCTATGATCCTTCTCGATAAAATAAACGCAGGTCTTAACCCTCCTGAGGAAATTAACGTCATCATTGAAGTCCCCGTTGGAGGTGCCGCCGTTAAATATGAAATGCATAAGCGAAGTGGCACGATCCTCGTTGACCGTATATTACATACACCGATGCGTTATCCTGCCAACTACGGTTATATGCCCCATACTTTATCCGGTGACGGTGATCCTTGTGATGTCCTTGTGGTTGTCAATGAGCCTTTAATTCCTGGCTGTATGATCCGCGCTCGCCCGATTGGCGTTTTGATGATGGAAGATGAAGCGGGTATGGATGAAAAAATCCTCGCCGTTCCTGATTTAAAAACCGACCCTACTTATAAAGATGTCCACAACCACGGAGATTTGCCTGAATTACTGCTAAAGCAAATTCAACATTTCTTTGAGCATTATAAAGATCTTGAGCAAGGAAAATGGGTAAAAATAATCGGCTGGAAAGGTCCAGATATGGCAAAGCAGCTCATTATGGAAGCGATCGAGCGAGAAAAAAACACTCCAAAAGAAGAAGAGTAATTTTACGCTTATCATTTTGTCTTAATTCTCTTATAACAAGACATGACTTATTCATCACTTAGAGACTTCATAGAGCATCTTGAAAAAGAGGGAAAACTGGTTCGGATTACCGAGCCTGTATCTGCTGATCTTGAAATGACCGAAATTGGCTGTCGGACTTTAGATAAAGGCGGCCCCGCACTTTTATTTGAAAATGTCATAAAATGTGACGGCAGTAAAAGCATCATGCCCGTGCTTACCAACCTATTTGGTACTGTTGAGCGTGTGGCAATGGGCATGGGCGCGAAGCCACATCAACTTCGTTCTATCGGTGAAACATTAGCAGAGCTTAGGCAACCTGAGCCGCCCTCTGGTTTTAAAGATGCGCTTGATAAACTTCCCATGCTTAAAAAAGCCATGACCATGCGGCCCAAAACCGTAAAATCTGGCCCCGTCCAAGACATTGTTCTCACAGGTGATGATATTGATTTAACCATGCTTCCTATTCAAAAATGTTGGCCTGATGATGTCTCACCTCTCATCACTTGGCCGCTTGTGGTTACCCAAGGACCAGGAACTTTAAAAGAAGATAATTATAATTTAGGCATTTACCGTATGCAGCTGCTCAATAAAAAGCAGACCTTAATGCGTTGGCTAAAACATCGCGGTGGCGCCCAGCATCACCGCCGATGGAAAGCGGAAAAATCAGAGCCGCTGCCCGTGGCGATTGTGCTTGGGGCGGATCCCGCGACAATATTAGGGGCGGTAACGCCTGTGCCCGATACATTATCGGAATATCAATTCGCGGGCCTTCTGCGCGGTAAAAAAACAGAATTAATCAACTGCATAACCATTCCCTTGAAAGTCCCCGCCACCGCTGAAATCGTTATAGAAGGCCATGTTTCCTTAGACGATTATGCCGATGAAGGCCCCTTTGGTGATCATACAGGTTATTATAATAATGTGGAAAAATTTCCAGTCTTTACCGCTACCGCTATTACCATGCGCAAAGACCCTATTTATTTATCCACCTATACCGGAAAACCGCCTGATGAGCCTTCGGTTCTTGGGGAAGCTTTAAATGAGATATTCATTCCACTTTTACAACAACAATTTCCTGAAATTGTTGATTTTTGGTTACCGCCAGAAGGATGCTCGTACCGCGTCGCTGTGGTTTCCATTAAAAAAGCCTACGCCGGTCATGCCAGACGAGTGATGATGGGGGTTTGGTCCTATTTGCGACAATTTATTTATACTAAATTTATCATCATTGTTGATGATGATATTAATGTTCGCGATTGGAAAGAAGTGATCTGGGCCATATCAACACGAATGGATCCTGTGCGCGATACAAATTTAGCAGAAAATACACCGATTGATTATTTGGATTTTGCGTCCCCTATATCTGGTCTTGGTGGAAAAATGGGCCTAGATGCTACCAATAAAATGGACGGCGAAACATCCCGCGAATGGGGGGCTCTTATTACTATGGACGATAATATTAAAGACATTGTTGATAAGAAATGGTCAAAATTGAATATAAAATTGGAAAATGAATGAGTAATGCTACACAAACCATGTCCCCTGACAAGCTTGGCGACCTTATTGCCAAGGCACGCAAAGCGGGTGCGGATCATGCGGACGCCGTTCATGTTACAGGTAAATCTAGTTCCGTATCATGGCGTTTAGGAAAACTCGAAGATATTGAAAGGTCAGAAAATTCAGATCTTGGCTTACGGGTCATTATCGGTAAAAATCAAGCGATTGTCTCCTCTAGTGATATGAGCGATTTGGCCTTGGATCAACTTGTTACACGGTGCATTGAAATGGCCAAAAATACACCTGAAGACCCATATTGCGGTCTTGCTGATAAAGAAAAACTGGCCTTTGGTGATATTGCCGACCTTGATTTATTTGATGATTACGAGCTCGATGAAGAGGCTTTAAAAAGCATGGCTGGCGAGGCCGAGGCCCATGCTTTACAAATTGACGGCATTACAAATTCAGAAGGCGCTGGTGCCAGCGCATCAAAAGGATATATCACCCTTGCTAATTCTGACGGCTTTGTCGGCCATTATGGCTCTAGCAATTTTAGCTGCAGCATATCCGTGATCGCAGGTCAAGGGACCACAATGCAACGGGATTATGACTGGACCTCACGGCGTCATTTTGAAGATTTGGAAAGTCCCTATAAAATTGCCGAGGAAGCTGCCAGACGCACATTAAAAAAAATGAACCCCAAAAAAGCAGCCACGTGTCAGGTACCCGTTGTCTATGACCCAAGAGTATCACAGACCTTAATAGGCCACCTTGCAGGGGCCATTAATGGTGCCGCCATCGCCCGAGGCACTAGTTTTTTACTTGAAATGATGGAACAACAGGTTTTTGGTAATAATATCAACATCATCGATAATCCTCATGTTTTACGCGGACCATCATCGAAACCTTTTGATGGTGAAGGAGTTCGTAACGCCCCTCTTGATATTATCAAAGACGGCATATTGCAAAATTGGCTACTTGATAGCGCCAGTGGCCGCCAATTAAATCTAGCGTCAAATGGTCGAGCCAGTCGCGGCACATCATCGCCGCCATCACCATCAAGTAGTAATTTATACATGGCGCCTGGAAATATCAGCCCGAAGCAGTTATTAAGCGATATCAAAGACGGTTTTTACGTCACTGAACTTATTGGCAGTAGCGTTAATGGTATTACCGGCGATTACAGTCGTGGGGCCAGCGGTTTTTGGATTGAAAATGGTGAACTTACCTACCCCGTCAATGAAATAACCATTGCTGGAAATCTAAAAGATATGTATTTATCTCTCAGCGCCGCCGATGATTTAGAAATTAAATATGGCACTGATGCGCCGACAATACGTATTGAAAAAATGATGATCGCAGGCAGTTAAAACATTAGATTGGCTTTAGATCGGAGTGACCTATTCCACGCAATCATCAAGAATGGGGAACTCTACCCAAAATGTTGACCCTTCGCCTAATTTAGTCTCAAAGCCTATTGTCCCACCCATTGTTTCGGTTAATTTTTTACATATGGAAAGACCAAGTCCTATACCTGCAATAGCCATTTCGTCTTGATCTATGCGATCAAAAGGTGAAAATAGCAGTCCTTCATGCTTTTTAGGGATACCTATGCCAGTATCTTTTACATAAATTCTAAGGGAATTTTTAGCAACATCAAAACAGCCAAATTCCACAGAGCCATTGGGCTTATTGTATTTTATGGCGTTGGTAATAAAATTGAGAAGTATCTGCTCTAATCGCGAGCGATCAACTGATATTTTTTTGTCCGATTTTTGAATGCCCTCAAAAGTAACATTACTTCTCTCAGTTAAGTGTTTAATTATGGGTAGGATTTTTTTAAAAACTTCACTTGGCAATACGGGATTTTTATGAATTTCGATTTTATCTGCTTCAATTTTAGAAAAATCAAGAATGTCTGAAATAAGATTATTCATCTGCCGACCAGCATTGGCTATAATTCTAAGGCTTTCATTTCTTGTCTCTTTGTTGTCTGCCCCTACGCCCATTTCAAGGGCTTCGGCAAATCCTATTATCGCGTTCAATGGTGTGCGAATTTCGTGGCTCATATTTGCTAAAAATTTTGATTTAATCTGATTGGCGGCTTCCGCCTCTAGCTTACTCTTATTAAGTTGGATAACTGTGCGCCTTTGCATAATATAAAAAATTATCACAAGACTTAGAATGAAGAAAAATCCTAAAATTAATAGAGCCATCCGTTGGAGTTGGAGTTCTTTTTTCTCTAATTGCAAATTTTGTTCAAATTTTTCAACGCGCATTGTCGCTTCAAATCCTGAACGAAGCTTCATAACATCGCTGGAAAATGACTTCTCGCTTTCTAGTGTGTGAACATTATTATATTGATTTAGCAACTGGAATGCATCTTCTAAGCGCTTTTCTGCATATGCAATTTTTGCATCAACCTTTAAATTTAAATTTTCCCAATGACTTCCTTTAAATTCTGGGTATTTATCGAAATAATCACCAATTTTAACGCGGTATAAACGCGCCTTTTCAACCTGTCCCATTTGGGCTAATTGTTCTGCTCCTAATTGCAATACAGAGACTGTAAAAGCTTGGTTTGTATTTTCAAATTTCAAAGCTTTATCTATATATTCTAAAGATTTAAGTGTTTGCTCTTGTTTATAATAGTTTAGAGCTAATCCGTAAAATGGGTACAAGTTCATATGTTCTTGCCCTGAATCTATATAAAAAGTGGTAAGACGATTAAGATAGAGGCTCGACATCTCATATTTTTTCTGATCTTGTAAGGCAATCCCAATATTATAGATAAGGGTTGAAATGTCAGTATAGAGCCCTTTATCTTGAGCGATGTTTAAACTTTCATTGGCAACCTCTATAGCCTTCTCGGGATCTTCTAGTTCTGTGTAAATATAAGTCAGTGTATTATAATGATATAAACGCAATCGATCTTGATAGGGTGTATCAGCCAACAAAATATTCGCTTTTTCCGCATACATCAAGGTACTGTAATATTCCCCTTCCTCGGGGCCGAGCCCCATTAAAGCATCATATATGGTTATGGCAACAAGATTATCCTCAAGCTTAAGTGCTGTCTTAAGTTGCTTTTCAAGCTCGGCGATTGCACTAACGTAAGCGCCGCCTAGGCCGATACAGTATGATCTATAGACAGCTGCTAAACGGATAAAAGATGGGCTATCCAACTGTGTCGCCACTTTCTCTAGCTGCTCAGCAAGCTTTAAGATTTTTTCTTGATCTTCAAGGGTATAATAATATTCCAACGCAAGATAAATTCTTTCAAGGTTTTCTTGGCTGACTTCATCCGTAATGGCTTGCTCGGCTTTTTTATATGCGAAGATAGTATCTTGATCCAACAGTGATGAAGCCCGGTTGATAAAATCCTCTGAGGCATTCAATAAGTTTGTATCATCTTTTACTACAATAGATTGTCCTGCAGAATTTACTGTGAACAGAAGAATAGAACACACCGTGATATTTCTTAAGAATTTTAATGACCTAAACATATAAGCACTAACCCTTTACTCACAATATATTAAATAAATATTCCTATTTTTCCCTTTATCAATTTAAAGCTATAATAGTTAATCAACTGTTAATATTTTAGTAGTTTAATATTAAATCAAGCTAAAGAAGCTTAAGGTGGTCCTGTTTGTTTGGACAGGTTTGCAGCTTATTTAAGGTGTATCCTG
>CALDNY010000016.1 GCA_937914685.1 uncultured Kordiimonadaceae bacterium | reverse complement strand
AAACTACTATAGCATAAAGGGCGGGCTTTTCACACAGTCTGGGTCGAAAGCAGACATTCGCAATTAGCTCAATAAGCTCGCTTATAGGGTCTATAGATTTGCGAAGCATCATTGAACCGCCGCTAACGGTCCACGTCTACGTATGTTTGGCTTTATTATTGATCATCAATGCGAGTTGGGATTTGGCCAGTCTTTAGATGAAATTAAAAATCATACAATCTTAGTTTCTAATTCGGTAAGGCCATCAATGCCTACGTTGATCACATCACCTTTTACAACTGGGCCAACGCCTTCTGGTGTTCCTGTATAAATAAGGTCACCCGGCTTAAGCGTGAAGAGTGTTGAAAGGTTTGCAATCACTTCGGACACAGACCAAATCAATTTATTTACATTACTGTCTTGTTTTGTTTCACCGTTAACGGTGAGCCAAATACGAGAATTTTCAACATCTGGAACATCAGCAGCCAAATGAATTTCTGCGCATGGGGCAGAATGGTCAAATGCTTTGCCTGTATCCCAAGGGCGGCCCTTTTTCTTAGAATCGCTTTGTAGGTCGCGACGGGTTAGATCATTTCCAACTGCGTATCCATAAACATGATCAAGGGCATCTTTTACGCTCACATTTGTACATGGTTTACCTATGGCAGCCACAAGTTCCGCTTCAAAATGAAAGTTTCCCGTTATTGGTGGGTAAGGTACGTCTACGCCGTTATCCACAAGAGCGTCACTTGGTTTTGTGAAATAAAACGGTACTTCACGGTCTGGATCATGGCCCATTTCGCGGGCGTGGGCCGCATAGTTACGCCCTACACAAAAAATACGTCTTACGGGGAAACGATCATTGCTTCCATGAACGGCAACGCTAGAAACTTGTGGGGCATCAATAACATAACCCATATTTAAAACTCCTGATTTTTTATAATTTTATCTATTTCCGCGATCTTGTCGCCAAAGTCCGAGCGCCTGTTGCACAGGTCGGTCAGAATAACTAAAAAGCACACATTCGTCATCTGCAAAATGTTGATGATGGTGCCAGCTCGGAACCACGAATGTGTCATTAGGGCCCCATGTATAAATTTCATCACCAATTTTGGTTCTTCCTGTTCCTTCAACGACCGAATAAATAGTCGCGTCAGTGGAACGATAAGAAGCAGTTTCAAACCCTTTAGGGAGAAGCTGCATAAAAGCACCCATTGTTGGAATTGCAGACTTACCGTCAACGGGATTAACATACATTAGTTTGTGTCCATGACAGGGATCTACGTCACCCGCTTCTTTCATTTTTTCTAAATTTGCGCGGGTTCTATCATATGGATACTTCATTACTGGTGATGTATTTGAAACGGGTTCAAATTCTAATGGCATCATTCCACTGCCATAACGGGCCATGCTGTCACCATCACTTTTAACATGTGGATGCTCGTCATCTGAATGATGCTGCATAAAAGATGCATCTAAGAACTTCACGATTGGAATATCAAGGCCGTCTAGCCAAAACGTCGGCTCGTCCCCTTCATTACCATGATCATGCCAGCGGCCATTTGGCGTTAAAATCAAATCACCTTTGCTCATGTATGATTTTTCACCGCCCACGGCAGTATAGGCGCCGCTTCCTTCAATAATAAAACGAAAAGCTGCCTGTGAATGTTTATGGGCCGGGGCAATTTCCCCAGGCATGATAAGCTGAATGCCAGCGTAAAGTGATGTTGTGATCTTACTTTCCCCTGGCATGCCGGGGTTTTCAAGGATAAGTACGCGACGTTCTGCTTCTTTCGCGGTTAATAAAGTTCCTGCTTCAAGAAGAACGGGACGAATGGTGTCATATTGCCACAGATACGGCTGACACGGACTTTGAGGTTCCTGCGTCACAAGTGTTTTCAACCGGTCCCATAGCGGAACCAGATTATCCTTGCTAATTTTATCACTATAATTAGCGAGTGCTTGTTTACGCTCATCATCCATAACTTTATCCCTTAACCTTCGTAAGCGAGTGCCGCTTCCACCATTGCGATCGCCGCTGTTTTATCATACATTTTATAAACGGTTGCGATAATCACCTCTGGTGATCCTGAATGCAGGCGTTCATAAAGCTGTTGACGACCACCAAAGCTGTCACCGGTTAATTCCCATGCAAGCTTGCTAAGTTTCTGACGGTATGCTGCATCAACACCTTTTCCGCGCCAATAACGATCAATAAGTGGACGCAGTTCAGCTTGATCCATATCTTCGGCGCTTGGAACAAACAGTGCTGAACTGGTTGTTACATGCTCAATGATGCTCACTAAGCGTTCTGAAATCATACCGATAAGCGCACGCAAATGCGGCGCAGGTTTAATAGCGAAATGTCCGCCCGGCGTCATTGAGCCTTCATATTCAGCGGTGCGGATAATGGATCGGAAAATTTCTTTATAAGTAACAAGCTCTCCCAGTTCCATATCAATAAGCTGACGTCCGCCTTTGCCTTCTGTTTCTGTCATGAGATGCCCTACACCGATCATTAGCTCCATACGGGCAAGCAGCTGAAGTACACTACAATGTGCTGCCCAACGCATTACGCGAGAACGAAATAACATATTTGCTTGCTTAGGTGCATTTGCAAGAAAAACACGTTCCCAAGGGACAAACACATCATCAAAAATCATAACAACATCTTGTTCATCAAACCTTGTGGATAGAACATGATCACGTGGATTGCGGTTCATTGAGTATGGTTCACGGCAAATTTGCTTAATTCCCGGTGCGCATACTGGCATTGCAAACCAAAGGCCAAATTCTGGTTCATCTTCTTGTAAGCCTTGAGTAGGTGCAAGCACCACTTCGTCAGTCAACGGCCCTAATGTCACAAATCTTGCGCCACGAACGATGATGCCATCTTCGCGTTCTTCTACAATTCGCAGGCAACGATCTGGATCTTCTTTAGGTCGCTTTGATTTATCCATTGCCGGATCATGAAGACCATGGGAAAGCGACAAATCATTTTCAGACGCATATTTTAGATAATTTTCAATATTAGTTTTATAGCGCGGATCAATTTTTGCCATTTCGTCGCGAGCATCATACATCCCCACAATTATTGCCGCACAAAAATCAGGAAAACGACCAAACATACCAAGGCTTTCTTTAGCCCAGAGTGCGGTATTGTCGCGGCGCTTGATTAAATCATCATAATTTTTTGGCATAGAATAACTGTATGAAATACGCACGTCATCTTCATTCACAAAAGACATGATATCTTGGCTACCTGTTTCATGTTGAAGTTGATAAATACGAGCCATTTCACGAGCCACGCGGGCAAATGCAGGATGTTCGGTTACATCATCAACTTTTTCACCGTGCACCCAAACTTCGCGTCCATCGCGTAGGCTTTCTAAATATTCTTCCCCTGTCATAATGCCGTGGCCACGCCCGGCCGTCATGTTTAATTTTTCTTCGAAATTGTGTTTCATAATATTTTCTTTTATTTATCTAAGTTGAAAACTTTAATGGAATTGCCGCTATAAATCGCTGTACGCTCTTGATCGCTTAGCCAGTCAAAACCATCAATATACGGCTTGATGTCGTCAAAAGGGCGACCTGTATCTGGATTGTGACTTGATCCTACGCCTGGGCATTCCGCACCAAACAATAAACGATCAGGACCAATTTCTTTAATTAGAAGCTCTAATGCCGCTTCGGAGTAAAGCACTGTATCGTAATAAAGCTTCTTAACTTTATCACGGAAACGCATTCCTTTACCGCGTGTTGATGCACTATCAAATCGACCCATTTGGTAAGGAATAGCGCCGCCACCATGTGAGCAAATCATTTTAAGATCAGGAAAATCTTCAAACACCGAGGATTTAAGAAGATGCGATACAGAGATTGTTTCTTCATTAATAAAATGAAGTGAATAAGGTGTACGCTCAGAACGTGATCCTGAGCTATGGATATGTGCTGGCACGTCAAGTTCGCACAATTTTTCATATAGTGGATACCAATATTTATCACCAAGGCCAGGTGCTTCCGTACCACCATTTTCATATGGATCGGGATTAAGTAAGCACCCTTTAAATCCAAGTTCATTCACGCAACGCTCTAATTCAGGAAGGCAATATTCTATCGGACGGCCTGCTACCTGTGGGATGCCCGCGACGCCAATAAAGACATCAGGATAAAGTTGGGTTTGACGGTAAATGACATTGTTCACTTCTTCATGAAGCCAGTCTATGATTTTAGCGGGACTTTCAGAATGCATCATTTGAAACGGGCGCGGAGAAATGCATTGCCTATCTGTACCAACTTCTTTCAAATATGGTAGGTGACCGAATTCCCCCATGTGCGGAGTATGAAGAGCGTCAACCATTTCATCATCTGAAATAATGACCTTTCCTCTACCATGTGATCCTCTTGCTGCAAGAAGCGTTGCCTTATATGCCCATAACTTTGCTGGTGCGCTTACATGCGCATGACAATCGATTATCATTCTAGGTCCTTTACTTTTATTAAGTGTTATTATAATAATACTTGACTAAAAACAGTGTCAAGCAATATTATGACTTTTAAACAATGTATTTTGGAGGCTTAAATGGACAGACGAAAATTTTTAGCATCAGTTGGCGGTGCATCAGCACTTGCCGCAATGTCAGCTTCAGCAAAGGCAGATGCACTTGAACAAGCCATGGGCGATGAACTAGAAAGTGTTGTAGTTAAGCCAAATATTTGTACGACTTATGGCCAAGAAGGCCCTAAAATTGTAAAAGGCGTTAAGCGCGATAAATATTTTATGATGGGTCATGATCCACGCCTTCCACGAATGTCAGATAAACCAACATTGATTGAATTTTACAAAAAACGGTTCGGATCCGTGCAACATATGCTGCAAAGTGCGCGGCTTGCCAAAATTAATGGTTTACCTGAGAAAGTAGTGCTTGCTTGCCTACTTCACGATATTTCCGTAGGCGGACTTATTCGAATGGATCATGGATATTGGGGGTCACAATTGGTTGCACCTTATGTTGACGAAGAAATTACTTGGGGGATTAAATATCATCAGTCTTTACGTTTTTACGCAGACGAAGCGGTTGGGTATAAATATCCTGAAGCTTACGTGCGTTATTTCGGACCTGACTTTAAGCCGGAACCTTATGTTGCAGCAGACGCAGAGTACGCAAAAAATCATAAATGGTATATGACTGCGCGCCAGATCACCATTAATGACGTTTATTCGTTTGATCCAAATATCACTGTGGAAATAGAAGATTTCGAAGATATCATCGGGCGTAATTTTCGCCAACCTGAAGAAGGTTTAGGCTATGACAATAGTCCATCAGCTCACATGTGGCGCACGATGATTTTCCCAAATAACTTCTTATAAGATTAGATCTTTGAGTATTTTAAACAGTTATTTTTCAAATAAAGCCCGACCAGCGCCATTTTATTATGGTTGGATGGTGGTTTTTGCTTCGTTTATTTGTCACCTGTTTATCTTTGGTGTGCCAACAATTATGTTGCCGCAAATATATGGCCCCATGACTGAACAATTTGGATGGACGCGTAGTGATGTTACCATTGTTGCCAGTGCTAAATTTATTTCTGGGGCCTTCGCCGCCTTTTTCATTGGGGGATTTATCCAAAAATTTGGAGTAAGACTAACCGCTTTTCTCACCAGCATCGTAGTTGGTCTTTCATTGATTTCATTTATTTTTATCTCTGAAATATGGCACCTTGCTTTGATCGGTACTTTTCTCGGTATTGGCTCACTCAGTCTGGTGATCACCATTAAAGTTCTGGTTTCTCGTTGGTTCCAAGGGAGTCTTGGCCTTGCGCTCGGACTCGCATTACTTGGTACATCTGCCGCGGGTTCTACACTTACCTTTGTGCTTGAACCGCTTCTAAATGAATATGGATGGCGCGTGGCGGTTGCTATACTCAGCGCTGGAATTTGGTTTATAGCACTTCCTGTTTTCATGTTTATTGCGCGGGAAAGCCCTGAAACTATGGGTCTTCAAACAGAAGGTATCAGCAAAAAAGCAAAAGCAGCAATTAAAGATATGCCTGAAAAATTCTTTGATTTTTTGAGCACCGTAAAAAGCACTACATTCATTGCCATGAGCGTGGGTGTCTTTTTAATTGGTTTTGTCGATCAAGGGTTATTACAACACACCGTTGAATTTTTGGATAAAGACGCAGGACTTGGCCGTGATATGGCGCGTTATGGGTTTAGTTTACTTATGACCATTAGTATTGTTGGGAAAGTTTTTTTTGGTTGGGTGTTCGACCGTCTTGCCGTTAAGGGTGTGATAATTTGTTATCTTTCCATTGGCCTTGGCGTGGCACTCGCATTCCCCGTTGGCGGACTTGAAACTTTAATTGCATTTTGTGTAGCGCGTGGCATATCCCATGGCGGTACAATCGTCGATGTTCCATATCTTTGTCGTCAGGCATTTGGCCCCGCGATTTTAGCGCGTACCATCGGTACTATGACGATGGTTTTATCGGCTGGTTTCGCAGCAGGCCCTTATGTGATTGGGCAAATTTATGACAGCACAGGCAGTTACGACAATGCATTTTACCTATGTATCGTCCTGACGCTTATTGCAGCGCTATCACTTGTTTGGGTGAAACCTGCCTACCGCGAATGGCTGAAAGAACAAGAAGCTAAATAAGATCGACCGTTAATGGGTCATAAGAATAAAGCCATTCTGCACGCTCCTTAGCTATATTTTTCTTGCCAAAACCTGCCTCGAATTCTTCACGGTTTGAAAGATGGTAAAGATCGCCATGCTCCGTGCTTTCAATTACGATACGCGCCGTGCGCTCCATGCGATTGCGTTGGAACATATCAAGGGCATCTGTGACATCATCACTCGCGTTAATTGATCTCATTAGAACCGCGGCATCTTCAATCGCCATAACTGCTCCAGATGCCATGTAAGGGAGCGTTGGGTGGGCCGCATCGCCCATAACTACAGCACGGTCCGAGCGCCAATTATCAATGGGCTTTCTGTTGTTCATGGCCCAGCGATAGCATTGATCTTTTTCAATATTATCAATGATGATTTGAATTTCTTCGTTCCAACCGGCAAAATCATCCTTAAGTTCCTGCCAATCAGCCTTCACCGTCCATGATTCGTTTTGCCATTTATCATTTTCAACACAGCCTACAAAATTAAGTAACTCACCTGATCTAAGATAATAAACAACGGCATGTTTTTTAGGTCCGCACCAAATGGCAACAATTTTTCCCATGAAGTCTTTAGGGAGTTTATCAACGGAAACGGTCGCACGCCAAGCGACTTGCCCGGTAAAGTCTGGCGGCGTAACGCCGACGATTTGATCTCGAATGGCTGACTTAATACCGTCAGCACCAATGAGAATATCACCTTCAATCTTACGACCATCCGCCAGATTTAAATAAACTTTGTCGTCAGTTTCTTCAAATCCTATGGCCTGCGCGTTCAAAAATACTGACTTTGGGTTTAATTCAAGAACTCTATCGGCCAAAATTTTGTGAATATCGCTGCGATGAATATGATAATAAGGCGCGCCGTGGCTTTCTTCATGGGTATTGGCAAGCGGTACTTTATGAAGTACTTCGCCCGTATCAAATAGTTTAAATTCAAACGCTTGTGGTTTTACGGAAACATCCGACATCTGTTTTGCAAGTCCCAAATGATGTAGCACTTTTACAGCAGGTGCGCTGGTTTGAATTCCCGCGCCAATTTCACCAAGCTCTGATGCCTGCTCATAAACTTCAACATCATAACCTTCTTGTAATAAACATGCGGCTGCCGCTAAGCCGCCAATACCAGCACCTGCGATGAGAATTTTTTTATTCTTATCCATGATTATTTATCCATATCATCAAGCATGTTTTCATAATTCGATCCCATGACCGTGCCAACTGGCGTGCCAGACCGAACAGCTTCGGTCATAAGCTGCTCTTTTGCAACAATGCGTTCGGCAATTTTAATCACGTCTTTAACGCGATCCGCTGGCAAAAAGACAATGGCACTTCCATCAGCAATCACAAGATCACCTTGATTTACCTTAACATCACCTACGGTAATCTCTGTATTATAGGATTGTTCGAATACGCGTCCACGTGCCGTACGTGCAGTATGACCACGGGCATAAACGGTAAACTCAAGCCCCGCGGCTTCATCAATGTCACGGGCAGGACCTTCAACAATCACACCTTCAATATTGTTATGCTGTGCGGCGTTTGATAACACACCACCCCACCCCGCAGCATCAAGGCCTGTGCTTTGTTCGATCACTATTACATTGCCGCCTTTACCCATTTCTATGGCACTGGAACAAAGATGCTTTGGCGAACCACCCTCTGGCTTTTCGGTACCAAGCTTTACGGTTAGTACTTCGCCTACGATTTTATTCTTGGTGGTCTGGTT
>CALDNY010000015.1 GCA_937914685.1 uncultured Kordiimonadaceae bacterium | reverse complement strand
TCTTTTAGATAGTGGCTTTGCGCTTCTGTCATCGCTTGAGGGTCGTAGGCCTTAATTTTTGCGCCACGTTTGGTCAACTCATTTACCAAATAAATAGCAGGTGCTTCGCGCATATCATCGGTACCCGGTTTAAAAGCTAAGCCCCATAAGGCAAAAGTTTTACCACTTAAATCTTCGCCAAAGCGTTTGATGATTTTGTGGGCAATGACTAATTTTTGCGCATCGTTAACCACCTCTACTGCTTTTATTAATTGGGCTTGATAGCCGTGGTCTTGCGCAGTTTTTTTAAGGGCTTTTACATCTTTAGGAAAACAAGAGCCTCCGTAACCGCTGCCGGGATAAATAAAACTGTACCCAATACGCGTGTCTGAACCAATACCTACACGCACTTGATTCACATTTGCCCCTACCAATTCGCAGATATTGGCCACTTCGTTCATAAACGAAATCTTGGTGGCCAACATGGCATTGGCGGCGTATTTGGTCATTTCTGCAGAACGAATATCCATGATAATAATGCGCTCATGATTCATTAAAAAAGGGACATATAATTGTTTCATTTTGGTAATGGCATGGTCGCTATCGGCGCCTATCACCACACGATCAGGCTTCATAAAATCTTGAATAGCCGCCCCTTCTTTTAAAAATTCGGGATTGGAAACCATATCAAAAGTTGTGGCAAGGCCTCTGGCGTCTAATGCCGCTTGAATGGTTTCTTTTACTTTATCGGCTGTTCCCACAGGCACGGTAGATTTATCAACCACAATCACATATTTATCTAAATGTTGCCCGATGCTTTTCGCTACACCCAACACATATTGTAAGTCGGCCGCCCCATCATCACCCATAGGCGTACCCACGGCAATAAACACCATTTCGGTGTCTTTTATGGCTTTTTTAAAATCTGTTGTAAATAACAAATGACCACTTTGGCTATTTTTTATGACCATGGCCTCCAAACCCGGCTCATAAATTGGCATGATGCCCTTTTTAAGATTGTTTATTTTAGTGATATCGATATCTACGCAAGTCACTTTATTGCCCATTTCTGAAAAACAAGTGCCCGAAACAAGTCCGACGTAGCCTGTGCCTATGA
>CALDNY010000014.1 GCA_937914685.1 uncultured Kordiimonadaceae bacterium | reverse complement strand
GAATTGAAAAAGGCCTGGTTTTAAACCGGGCCTTTTTATTTTTGAGCATGACTTGCATTAACTATTAAATTTCCATAGGCTCAAAAAGTAATATTTTTTATCTTGAAAAAAATTACTTGAAAAAAATTAAAGGGGAGAGCTCGCATGGGACTATCAAATTTATTAAAAATAACAGCGTTACTTGTTGCCATTTCTGCGACAGCTAATGCCGATGATCAAATTCGCGGTTTTAGCAAAGAAAATAGCGACAAACAATATCAGCTTGAAAAGTCCTTTGATGATCAATTAAATGTCCAAAACATGGATGACTGGATGAAATTTATGACGTCCCGGCCCCATGCCACAGGTCAACCCTTTGATAAGGAAGTGGCAGAATTTGTCGCGGCTAAATATAAAGAATGGGGCTATGATACTGAAATAGTTGAATATCAAATTCTGATGCCGACGCCGAAAATCCGCCTTCTGGAAATGGTATCACCGACAAAGTTCACGGCCTCTTTAAACGAAGATGCGCTAGCAGATGATCCCACATCAAATCAGGATGAACGCTTGCCAGTTTATCATTCCTATTCACCAGACGGCGATGTCACAGCGGAAGTTGTCTTTGTCAACCAAGGACTTCGGGGGGATTATGAAGATTTAGCCCGTAGAGGCGTTAGTGTTAAGGGCAAGATTATTCTGGCTAAATATGGCGGCTCATGGCGCGGTATCAAACCAAAGATAGCCGAAGAGTTCGGGGCTATTGGCGCGCTGATTTATTCTGACCCCGAAGACGATGGCTACGGCCAAGGGGATATGTATCCAGAAGGGGCATGGAAACATGAAAGCGGCGCTCAGCGTGGCTCGATTATGGATCTGCCGACCCGTCCAGGTGATCCGCTTACGCCGAATGTTGGGGCAACAAAAGACGCCAAACGCATTAAATTAGAGGATGTGGAGATTTTTGTAGGTATTCCCACATTACCCATTTCATATAAAGACGCACTACCTATTTTGCAAGCAATCGGCGGTCCTGTGGCGCCAGCGCGTTGGCGCGGGGCGTTACCGATTACCTATCATATGGGACCGGGGCCCGCTAAACTTCATTTAAAATTAGCCTTTAATTGGGATGTTGTGCCCACATATAACATTATAGCAAAGATGAAAGGCTCTAAATTTCCAGATCAATGGGTGATGCGCGGAAATCATCATGATGCATGGGTCCATGGGGCGGCTGATCCCATATCTGGCCTTGTCGTGCAAATGGAAGAGGCCAGAATATTAGCCCAATTGGCCAAAGAGGGTTGGCAACCAAAACGAACCATCGTCTTTGGTGTCTGGGGTTCCGAAGAACAAGGGCTTATCGGTTCTGTTGAATGGGTAGAAGAGAATGCAAAAGAACTTAGTGAAAAACTTGTGGCTTATATTAATACAGACGGAAATGGCGCTGGTTTCTTAGGGGCGGGCGGTTCTCATACCTTGGAGAGCTTCTTTGACCAAATAGCCCACGATGTTAAAGACCCGATCCAAGGCATGTCTGCGGCTGAACGGGTGCAATCTCGCAATTTAATATCAGATAATAAAATGACACGCCAACGCGCCGAAAAATCAAGCCATTATTATTTAAGTGCATTGGGTAGTGGTTCTGATTATTCAGGCTTCTTTCAACATTTAGGCATTCCCTCTATGAATATTGGTTACGGCGGTGAGTTTGGTGGCGGCTCGTACCATACCAATTATGACAGCTATCATTATTTCACCACTTTTCGTGATCCCGGGCTTTATTATACCAAAGCATTGGGCAAAGTGACGGGACGGGTGGTGACACGGTTAGCGGATGCGGATGTACTACCTTTTCAAATGGGAAATATGGCACGCACGGTCGGTGAATACGCCGATGAAATGGTGGACAATATGGAAAAATCTCGCACTGAGGTGTTGCGTCATAATAAATTGGTGAAAGAGGATCATTTTAAAGCGGCTGCCAATATCAGGGAAGGCTTTGTGGCACCAGAATTAAAAGAAGAAGTGCCTTATATTAATTTATCCCCCATGCAAAATTCTGTAGAACGACTAAAAGCATCGGCTACGGCCTTTGATGATGCTTATAAAAAGCTTGCTATGGGTGGTTTTAAAATCAGCAAAGCCAATAATGACAAGCTTGATAAAATTATTTATCAACTCGAAGCACAACT
>CALDNY010000013.1 GCA_937914685.1 uncultured Kordiimonadaceae bacterium | reverse complement strand
TTAAGAAGAAGTGTCATTGATTGTTTGCTGATCCGTTCGGTCATAGATTTACAGTTAATGTCATCATTCAAACTACAAATAGTGCTCTATATATCAATTTAAATTCTATAATAACTGATATAGATTACGCCTGTCGGTCTTGTTATCAATATTTCTCCTTCCATAAGATTACCATCATAGAGAACCAGATCGCTATAATTAATTACACAAATTTCTTCATCGGGTTCAAGCAAATCAAATACTTTGAACGGGTATCCTACCCGTACAAAAAAATCGTTTTCAAGCATTTTAGCCTTAGTGATGATTTCGCAACCTTCAACCGTATCAAAATCATTAAAGTCAAATTCAAATGCCCTGCTATCATAATAATCACCGACCTCTGTTAAATCTTCTTTAAATATAACTTTGGCTAATAATGGAATTTTTCCCGGAAGCCTTTGCCTTGCTGATATTTCTGGTTGAAAAAATTCAAAAAACCCAACCACTGAAAAGAAAATAATTATGCCGCTAATCATTGACCGACTAATGATTGTGATTAATCTCAGATTAAATTTAGAGCCTGATTTTTCTTTTAAAAGATAACACACTCCAAACCCAACAGGCGCGCCGATGACACCCCCAATCAAACTATATTTAACAAAATAATATGTAAGTGGATGAATTTCATTATAAACACACATTGAATAAATGATCCAACTAACAATCATTACGACTATCGGTATTACAACTGAACTTAACAGTTTGTAATTTTTATTCTTTAAAACAAACCCAAATGTAAAAGCTATAATAAGCGAGGGAATAAGTAACATTCATTATCCTTTTATCTATATTGAACGCAATGATTGTCATCCCAGTCAATATTAAAGTTAATATTTTTTCTTTACCATGCCACCATAAATGTGAAATGGCTTGCCTTTTGAGCTATCCCCAATTCTGGTAGCAATTTCAGCAAAAACATTTTTTCTTTTATTTTCTCCAAACCAAAGTTTTCGGTCGTAATCATGATAATCATATATACCAATAACTTTACCATCTTTTACATAAACGGTAGCTTCAGCTAAGCTTCCATTAAATTCCTTGTTTCCATAGAAACTAATTGTGTGATTATCATCAAGCATAATGCTCCCTTCCTGTTAAATTTTATATGGGGTCTTGATAATGTCAAGACATAAAAAAGCCCCGCCTGACTTAACAGACGGGGCTTTTATTATGGTATGCCTTAGGCTTTATTTGGTGTGATACGCGGCTTCTATCTCTTGATATTGTTGTGAAAGTTCTGCGAAGCGGTCTATGGCGTCTTTACCGGGTTTTTGATCGGCGTCGCTTAGCATATCATAAAGATAAGCAATCTGTCCGCTGAACATAGCTTGGGGGTAAATTACAGTGCTGGGCGTGCGTAGAACCCGAACTGCTGCATGAACACGGTCAAAGTCGGCATTTGCCGCCTCGCCGCGTTGTTCGTTGCTTTGACCGCTATATTTGCGGTGAAGGGCGCTATGTTCACTTGCCGCTATTTCTTCTAATTTACGAGATTTAGTGAGAAGTTCTGAAATATGACCGCTTAAAGCCACTTGCTCCTCAATATCGCTGACATTTATACCCTGCTCGCTAACACGAGGGTCAACCATAAGATTAAAGCTGCCTGTTGATAGTTGCTCACCAAGGGATAGTCTTACTTGATAATGACCGGGAATGGCAATGGGGCCATCGCCGTAACGTTTTTTAACATCCTTATGCCAAGGGCCAAGATGGGTCATGTCCCAATGATAACGATTAAAACCCTCCTTCATTTTTAATTTATCATCATCAATATAAAGCGGTGCATCGATCCCTTTATCGTCGGCGGCTTCATGTTTTTTGCCGTCATTATAATAAGTGGTGATGACATCGCCTTGAGCGTCTAAAATTTCCATCTTGATATTTTTATGCTCGCCAGACGGCACATAATAATCAATGGCAACAGAGGGTTTCGGATAATCAGGCACCCCCGCAGACATACCAGAACGCGCCGCGCCGCGCGGATAACGATAACGGTAAGTATCTTTAGGCTCAAACACCTGAATTTGATCACCAAGGCTCGCCATAGCATCATCACCAAGGCTTGAAACCCCGTCAAGAACCCAAAAGCCCCGACCCATGGTTGATATAGCAAGATCACCGCGAATGAATTTTAAATCTGTAATTGGTGTGATTGGCAGGTTTTGTTGAAAGCTCTGCCATGTCTGACCATCATCAGTGGACATAAACAGCCCAAATTCCGTGCCGGCAAATAATATACCTTCCCGACCAGGGCTTTCCCTCACCACACGCACAGGATAATTAGCGGGAATACCATTTTTTCCGTCCGATAACAGCTTCCAGCTTTCGCCAAAATTTTCCGTCTTATAAATATAAGGCTTCCAATCATTTAATTGATTACGCAACACGCTGATATAGGCCGTAGCCGCATTATGAGGCGATGGTGCCACACTATCAACACGACCACCTTTTGGCATTTTTGGGGTCACTTCTGTCCAAGTGCTACCGTTATCTTGGCTAACAAAGACCGGCCCATCGTTAGCCCCGGTCCAGATCACGCCTTTTTGAATAGGGCTTTCTTGAATGGAATAAATAACAGAATAATATTCTTCACCGGTAATATCGCGGGTGATAGGCCCGCCTGATATCACTTGTTTATCCGCTTCATGTGCTGTTAAATCAGGAGAAATTTGTTGCCATGTGACGCCGTCATCTGTGGTCCGGTGCAAATATTGCGATCCCTGATAAATAGTATCAGGATCATGGGGAGATACATAAATAGGGGCGACCCGCTGAAATCTATATTTTAAATCCGTAGGGTTATGTCCGTAAATATTGGTTGCCCCGATATAATAGGCCCGTTCCGTCCCCAATCGTTTATCAAAGACGCCAAAGCGACCTTTACAATTTGAATAGACGATATTGTGATTGCCCGGTTTTGGTACCGCAGGCCCCGTTTCACAGCCGCCAGTTTCCACCATATAGCTATTGGTATGTTGAGCGCCGTAGGGTGCATTGCTAGGCACAGCTAAAGTAGTGCCATTATCCTGCATTCCTGCGTAGAGCCAATAGGGATGTTGGTCGTCCACTTCCACTTGGTATAATTCTGCGGTAGGTTGGTTAAATTGTGTTGACCATGTTTTGCCGCCATTATGAGTGATATTGGCCCCACCGTCATTGGATTGAATAAACAGATTAGGATCATTAGGGTTAATCCACATATCATGATTATCGCCGTGGGGGACTTTCATGGTTTCCCATGTTTTACCACCGTCAACAGATTTGCGTAAAGGATTGGCATTTGAATAGATTATATTTTCGTCTGTAGGGTCAATATCAAGGTTTGTATAATAAAAAGGCCTGTTTTGAATGCCTTTATCATCGGAAACATGACGCCAAGACTTGCCTTGATTAACCGACCAATAAAGGCCGCCGTCAGGGGCTGGTGCCTCAACCAAAGCGCCTATAACGCTTGAATTTGCAGGCGTTGTTGCAAGGTCGATTTTACCGACTAAGCCAGTGGGTAATCCATCATTTATTTTCTGCCAACTATCGCCGCCATCAACGGATTTATAAATACCGCCTTCGTCTTTGGCCATTTCACCGCCGCTGATAATAGTCCACGGCTTACGGTCAGCTTTCCAAGCACTAGCATAAAGAATATTTGGGTTGGTCGGGTTCATTTCAACGTCGGTTACGCCGACCTCATCAGAAATATATAAAACTTTCTTCCATGAGCGTCCGCCGTCCGTGGTTTTAAATAAGCCCCGTTCAGGGTTGGGGGCAAAGGCATTACCAATTGCCGCCACATAAACAATATTATGATCGGTTGGGTCAATTTCCACAGCGCCAATTTGCCCGACATTCTCAAGACCAATATGATCCCACGTCTTACCGCCATCAATCGATTTATAAACCCCCTTGCCCACGATCACGTTTGAGCGAAGCCCGTCTGATCCTGTTCCTACATAAACAATATTGGCGTCATTTTGCGCAACGGCAATATCACCGATTGAGGGAGTGGCAAAAAATCCGTCTGAAACATTATTCCATGTGGTGCCGTAATCTTCCGTTTTCCATAATCCGCCGCCCGATGCGCCGAGGTAAAATGTTGAGGGTGCCGCCACAGTTCCCGTAACCGCCGTAACCCGACCACCACGGGTCGGCCCAATATTGCGAAATTCATAAGAAGCATATTTACCACCAACATTAACACCCGTTGCCATAACAACTTGCGGCGCGGCGATCGCCACTGCACACAGCGTAATTGTTAAAATAACATCATTGATTTTTTTCATGAACCAAGTCCCTATTATACGTAGCCAAAATTTGATATAACAGGCTAGCATTTAAATTTTAAAGGAGCAAGGATAAGTGGTTATAATATTACATTAAAGCGTCACAGTGACCTTAAAGACATTGCCCGAAAGATATTGCCCGTCTTTAATTTATTCTATAGGCTCACTTAAAAATATATAACACAGGGAGAAGATCATGAATATGTTGGTTGCAGGAGTGTCACTTTGGGCGGTTGTTCATTTTATTCCGGGGCTTGGCCCCTCTATTAAACAAACATTAGTTGGCAAAATCGGTAATGGGTATCGCGGTTTATTTGCCTTAATGATTATACTGAGCATCATTTTAATGGTTATGGGTTGGCAAGCGAGCGAGCCTAGTAAAGTCTACGAAACATTAGCATCAGCGCCACTGGTCAGCAAAATCATCATGTTTGTCGCGTTGTTTCTTATAGCTTGTGCTAAAGGCCAAGCTACCATAAGACGCCATATTCGCCATCCCATGTTGATGGGGGTTGGACTTTGGGCTGCGGCTCATCTTTTATCAAACGGCGATGATCGTTCGGTGATTTTATTTGGTGGTTTGTTGCTTTGGGCTTTGCTTGAAATGATGATCATTAATAAACGCGAAGGAGCGTGGCAAAAACCCGAGCCAGCACCATTGTCAAAAGATATTAGAAAACTTGTTTCAACCGCGGTGCTCTACAGTGCCTTATTTTTCGCCCATCCCTATTTTACCGGTGTCGCGCTATACCCCTTGGGATAATGATTATAATGACAAAAAACCCCCGCCCAATTAAGGACGGGGGTTTATTAGTATCAAAATTTTTTGTTGAATGATTATGGAAACCTTGAATAGGAAAAATAACCGTTTTTAATGATGGAAAAAGTGATTTTTTCTTTTCCGACTATTTCCCCATTTTCATCTATCATAGAAAACAATACCGCTTCGGTTATAAAAACACCATCCCTTTCAATTCGTGGCATACAATTAATCCAACTAATATCAAAATCACCTAAGCCGATCACGCGTTCACGGCTTTCTTCAGTCGTTTCATTATAAAAAATACAGTCTATGTTATCCTTAATTTCAGGTTCAATAATATAATGATCGCCGAAATCCGATATAGCACTGATATAAATTCTCGGTTCGGTATAATTCAAGTCTCGTTTGAAAATCATTCGGTAACCATCCAGTGTTAATTCATATACATTAACAACCGGGTCAGCATTATTAACTTTAGAACCTCTAGCAGTGAAGTCCTGTTCACTTAATTCCATTTCCACAAGCTTGCCTTGTGCATTCACGATCACATCGTAGTTGTCTTTTGTATGGGGGACATAAGCAATAAATAACGCCATCAAAACAAAGGGAGTTGCAACGCCTGAAAGGTAAATTAATATTTTCTTCAACATACAAATTACCCAAAATTTAAAATATTCTCTAACATTATTATTACTCAGAAGATAAATGTTATTTTAAGGTTGTATATTAATATAACACTAAACCATAGTATAG
>CALDNY010000012.1 GCA_937914685.1 uncultured Kordiimonadaceae bacterium | reverse complement strand
AGAACTAAAACAGTGGGTTAAAGAGAAACTAGAGTAGTTATCTGGGTCAGCCCCTTAAACAAAATAAAAGAAGGAATAAAGAATGAGTAAAACTATGAAAACAACAGGTATGGCAATGGCAGTAGCAGCAGCAAGTCTGTTCACTATAGCCGTAGCATCGGCACCTACTGTTGCTCAAGAAGCCAATGTTCATTGTATGGGAGTAAATGCTTGTAAAGGGCAAAATGCCTGCAAAACAGCCGCTAATGCCTGTAAAGGTCAAGGCGCTTGTAAAGGACAAGGTTTCCTAATGATGTCTGCTGAAGACTGCGCTACTAAAGGCGGTCATGTAGCACCCGCTAAATGATTCTTAGGGTAAATTAATTTTAAAAGCGGTGATCTCAATTAGGTCGCCGCTTTTTTTATGCTATAGTGTGACTTATGAGACATAAAAATAATATAAGACCAGATCTGGGATACGGCCTTGGTCTGCGCACGGATCATTATGAGGAAATATTAAAAGGCGAACCAAATATTGATTGGTTTGAAATTATTTCTGAAAATTACATGGTCGAAGGTGGAAAGCCGCTTTATTATCTTGATCAAATTGCGGAACGTTATCCCCTGGTTATGCACGGGGTTTCACTCTCAATTGGCAGTAGTGATCCGATCAATATGGATTATCTGAAAGACCTTAAGAAACTGGAAGCTCGAATTAAACCGAAATGGATATCCGATCATCTTTGTTGGACTAGTCATGGCGGCCATAATACCCATGATTTAATGCCCCTTCCTTATAATCAAGAAACTCTTAATCATGTGATAGAGCGCGTAAGTCAGGTGCAAGACTATTTAGGGCGGCAAATTTTGTTGGAAAATGCCTCAAGCTATCTGACCTATAAAGCGTCGGATATGAGCGAGTGGGATTTTATCAGTGAAATTGCCGAAAGGGCCGATTGTTTAATCTTGCTTGATATTAATAATATTTATGTGAGCGGGTTTAATCATGAATTTGATCCAAAAACTTATATTGAACATATTGCGCCAGAAAAAGTCTGGCAAATACATTTAGCTGGCCATGAAAATAACGGTGATTATATTATTGATACCCATGATCATCCAGTGATTGATGAGGTATGGGAACTTTATGACTTTGCTTTGCAAAAATTGGGGCCTGTTTCAACCATGATTGAACGAGATGACCATATTCCGCCATTATCCGAATTGCTGGCAGAGCTAGATCAAGCAAGATTGATTGGTCAAAAATATGCTAAGTGATCTTCAGAATAAATTCAAAAATGCAGTGATGAAAAGTCAAAAGGACGACTTTTTAACTGAAATAGAAGAAGGCGGAAAAATAACCCCTAGCCAAAGGCTTCATATTTACAGCCATGCTTATAAAGCGCGTCTTTTGGAGGTATTAAAGGATGATTTTCCAGTGCTTCACGCAATGGTTGGCGACGATATTTTTGAAGTAGTTTGTGCGAAATATATTGATCAATATCCATCAACCCATCCTTCCTTGCGTTATTTTGGCCAACATATGGCTTTATTTTTAAGATCGCATAAGCCTTATAATGAAAATCCTGCCTTGATTGAAATGGCTGAATTTGAATGGGCCTTTAATGATGTTTTTGATGGGGTTGATGATAGGCGGATCACCATAGAAGACGTGGCTATAATCCCACCACAAGCATGGACCACCCTTAGATTACATCTACAACCGACATTTCACATCAATCAATTTAAGTGGAACACCCCGGCCATTTGGTCAATGGTTACCAATGAGAGCGATCAAAAAATAGTGCCTGAACAATATCCTCAAAGTGCGCCCTGTATTCAGTGGCGAGCGGATTTAGTCTGCTATTTTAGAACATTGGATTTGGATGAGGGGCCAGCTTTAAAATTAGCGGCAGAGCAAAGAGCCTTTCCAGAAATTTGCCAATCATTAGAACAACACGGCGAGCAAGCCCCTATGCGCGCTGCGGAACTTTTAAAAGTTTGGGTCAATGAAGGGCTTATTTGTCAGTTGGAATATTTGAAGGCTTAAACACTATTTTCATTTTCTTCTATAGCGAGAAGCAACGCATCAAAAGGTAACGTTACACAGGTTTGACGACTTTTGTGTTCTCTAACCACATTAAAAACATCAAGTGCTTGCCATTTATCCTCGGGCCATATTATTTTATTTTCATCGGTGGTTTCATTAAGAGAAATCTTTATTTTTTCGATTAAGTCAGTCAACTTAGCATGAGTTAATCCATAATAATTTTCGCCTAAAACCGATGCGCTCGCCTGACAAAGGGCGCATGCCTTGGCTTGATGGGAAAAATTGATAAGGCTGTTGTTTTCTAGTTTAATATAAACCTTAATGCGATCACCACACATGGGGTTATGATGCATTAAACTATGGTCCGCATCAGCCAATTCACCGTGGGCGATGGCATTGGCCGCATGCTTAAGAATGGTCTTTTGATAAAGTTGATCAATCATGCTTTCTTTTCGGATTATAGAAAAATTCGATCTAATCTAATACACCCGCTTTCAAGCCACTCCTGTTTTAAGAGCCCCCTTATTCTGCGGTCATCTTTGAGGATGCGACAAATAAGGCGGGCCCCGAAAAACAAAGCGATATGCATTAATCAAAGTAAATTAGTCTACATTTACACTATATTTTTTCGCGAGCTTACCAATTGTCAGTGCTTGCACCAGAATTGAGAACATCACGATGCAGTAGGTAACAAGAAGAATGAAATCTCGCAGTTCGCTGGCCGGTAGCGACAGAACAAGAGCCACCGAGAGACCACCACGTAAGCCGCCCCAAGTTAGAATATATACAGCGCCGGGGCTAAAATTTCTAAATCTTCTTAGAACAGTTACGGGTATTAAGACAGACACGTAACGAATAAGCAGTAGGGTAGGAACCATGATCAAGCCCGCATATAGTGCTGTTTGATTGAACTCTATGATCAGCAGTTCAAAGCCGACGAGCATAAACAGAATGGCATTCATGAATTCATCAATAAGTTCCCAGAAACTATCGAGGATTTCCTTGGTATGAGCCGACATAGCCTTTGCCCGAGCTATATTGCCAACAATCAAGCCAGCCACGACCATAGCAATAGGGCCAGAGGTATGGAGCGCCTTGGCGATCTCGTAACCACCCATGACCACAGCTAAGGTAAGAAAAATTGCAACCTGATAATTATCAACGCGGCGCAGCATTACCAAAGCAATATAACCAAGCACGCCTCCGAGAACCACACCACCTACAGCCTCTTCCGCAAAGAGCATAGCAATATGGGATGCCGTGACTGCGCCTTGCTCGTCAACCCCTAGCAGCGTTAGAAATATAACAATGGCGATGCCGTCATTAAATAGAGATTCTCCGACAACCTTGGTTTCCAGTGATTTAGTTATGCCGGCCTTTCTAAGAATGGCCATGACGGCAATTGGATCTGTTGGCGAAACGAGTGCACCGAATAAAAGTGCCTGAATGAATGAGATTTCAAAGCCAAGCGCTGGGAACAGGTTATAAACAACCAACGCGACAAGCATTGTAGAGAAAGCAGTTCCGGCTAGAGCCATTATAGCAATAATATATTTTTCAGCGCGTAGTATATGCCCAGGAACATGAAGTGATCCGGCAAAGAGCAGAAATCCAAGCATGAAATCCAAAACAGTTTTGGAATAATCGATAGACTTCATAAGTTCGTTCACAGAGGTCTCAAAATCTACGCTAACAGCCTCCAACACCAGAATGAGCGCCGAAACGACCATCGATATGGCCATGATGCCTATAGTTGTAGGGAGTTTGATATATTTATAATTAATATAAGAAAATAATGCGCAAATCGTGACCACTATACTGCAGATGGTAATAATGCTCATCCTGTTTTCTCCTTTTGAACCAATGATACACGGACCTTCAATCCGTACTCTACCCCCGAGCTACCCAGACGCGGGTGAAACACTCATACGAAGTGGAATGGTTATATGAAATTAGTTTTGTTCTGTCCAGCACTCGTTGAAAAAAACGATACTTTTTTAAATTGCGATAAATTTTCACTGGAAGCAGGTTATCTTACGGATAAGGTGTCAGAATATATCCTAAACCAGATTTTTTCCGGTAAATTAAAAAAATCAATTAAACTCTATACTGTTAACGATGCATTCTATAGTGTTGAAAATTCAATTATAAAAAATTCTATATAAATATAAAGAAGATAAAATA
>CALDNY010000011.1 GCA_937914685.1 uncultured Kordiimonadaceae bacterium | reverse complement strand
TTGAAACGCTTTAATTAAGGAAGAAGTGGCCTTTACGTTAGCAGGGTCGCTGGTAGGGCCGATCAGAACAAAATCATTTTGCATAATATTGATGCGTTCGGAGCCAAAACCATTTTTCATAAAGAGTTTTTCACTGATCTGATCGTGAACTAAAATAACATCGGCATTACCGTCCATCGCAGATCTTAATACTTTACCCGTACCAAATGTCACCACATCTATGTCAAGACCCGTATCTTTTTCAAGCTCTGGGATAAGAACTTTAAGAATGCCGGAATCTTCGGTGGTGGTGGTTGCCATAAATATTACGGGTCGCTGATGCATATTTAAGGATAAATAACCAACCGTTAAAGCTATAATGAAAATGAGGAAAAATATACCTAATTTCATAGTTACAATCTCCCTTCTATAAAGTTTCTCGCTTTATCGCTTTTTGGATTTTTAAAAAAATCGCCCGCGTTTGAGGTTTCTATAACCTCGCCATTCTCAATATAAATAATCTGTTCAGCAATTCTTTTTGCTTGCATTAAATCGTGAGTAGCCATGACTATCGTTAAATGATTTTCAGAGCTTTTAATAATCATGTTTTCTAAAAAGGCCGTCGCTTTTGGATCAAGATTTGCGGTCGGCTCGTCTAAATATAAAATGTTAGGATTAAGAAGTTGGGCGCGGATCAACGACAGGCGTTGTTTTTCGCCACTTGAAAGCTTTTTGGCTTGAACATGAGCAAATTGATCCATGGAAATGCTTTTTAACGCCTCTAAGGCTTTGGGTTCCTGCTCATTTTTTGGATATTCCATAATATCAAGAATATAGGTGATGTTCTTAAGAACCGTCCGTCGCAAAAGCGTTGGTTTAGGGAAAACCATAGCGCTTTGATTATAATTTTTCTGACTTACTATTTGCCCCGTTGTCGGCTTAAGTAAGCCATGACAGAGTTTTAAAAATATGCTTTTGCCCGCACCATTTGGCCCTAATACTACGGTTGTTTGTTTTTTATGAATATCCAAGGAGACATCATGCAATGCTTTTCCTTTATCATGGTAGAATGACACTTTTTTAAAGCTCAGCGCGATTTGATCATTCATCACGGTAGCCCTCTTGAATTTTAAGATAATGGCTTTTGATAAATTGCATAAGCATATTTATGCTTAGCGATATGATCAGCAGTATGATGCCAAGAGCCATGGCTAGCTCTAAGTTTCCTTTACCGATCTCCATTTGGATAGAGGTGGTCATAGTTCTGGTGCTATGTTCGATATTACCGCCGACAATCATCACTGCGCCTACTTCTGCAATAGCGCGACCAAACCCTGCGAGCAAAACCGTCAACAGGCTAATTCTACTTTCCCAAAGCAGTGTTTTAATGCGCTGAGTTGCCCCAAGACGTAACGAGTTGAAAAATTCACCATATTCTCTGTTCATTTCTTCAATTACCTGGCGACTAAGGGCGGCTAGAATCGGGAAAATTAAAATAGTTTGGGCGATAATCATGGCCTCAGAGGAATAAAGGAGGCCGAGAACACCAAGAGGGCCATTTCTGGAGAGCAGCATATAAACAAAAAGGCCAACCACAACAGGAGGAAGGCCCATGAAGGCATTTATAATGACGTTAAGCAGGGTTGAGCCGAAAAATTTCTTTGTTGCAAGCATGGAGCCTAAAGGAAAACCGATAAGGGCGGCGAGTGTTAATGCGGATAAACTGACATAGAGAGACAGGCCGATGATTTCCATCAAATCATCATTGAAAGATGCAATCAAATATAGAGATTGAATAAGGATGTTTGAGTTTTCTGTCATTATTTTTCTATTTTCTTTGCCTGATGACAAAGTAATTGCTAAATCCTATCTAGTAAACTTAAATGTTATATTTGATGGAAATTAATATGGGCCAAGCGCAAGTAAATCATAGCCTAGATGTGAGCGGTCATAAATGCCCGATTCCAGTACTTAGGTTGCGCCGGATAATGCAAAAGATGTCATCGGGACAACAGGTTGAGGTAAAGGCAACCGACCCTATGACGCTTATTGATATTCCAAATTTCTGTAGGGAAGCGGGTCATAAACTGATTAGTGTTATTGAAAAAGAGGATTATATATTATATTTGGTGGAACACTGCTGATATGATTAAATATTTTATGGGTAAATTTATATTATGAATTTAGACGAAGTTATTGAAACATTTGAATTAATGGATGAGTGGGAAGACCGCTACCGATATATTATTGATCTTGGACGGTCTTTGCCTGAGTTTGATCCTGCCGATCAAACAGAAGAAAACCGTGTTCATGGTTGCAGCAGTAAAGTATGGCTTGTCTATCATAAAGAAGGGGACAATATCATCTTTAAAGGGGATAGCGATGCTCATATTGTTCGCGGCCTTGTGGCGATTATTTTAATGATATTTTCTAATAAAACTGCGGCCGAAATAGAAGAAACAGACGCGACTGCGATCCTGACTGAACTTGGCTTATCACAGCATTTATCACCTATGCGTACCAACGGTTTATTTTCAATGGTGGAGCGTATAAAAGCCATCGGCAGGAGCTTTAATTGAACTCATTGATCGACATACTTCCATTGATTGCTATTTTATTGGTCGCAGGAAGTTTAAGCGGTCTTATGGCGGGCTTACTTGGTATCGGCGGCGGGATCGTTATTGTTCCTATATTGGAATTTTCTCTGAGTTATTTTGGTATTGATGATACGGTACGTATGCATATTGCGGTGGCCACGTCTCTTGCTATTATTATCCCAACATCACTCTCATCGGCCCGTGCCCATCATCGGCGCGGCACAGTTGATGTTGATATTATCAAAAATTGGGCCCCGGGTATTTTTATAGGGGCGGTGCTTGGTAGTTATTTAGCATCGAAATTAAATGGTACTATGCTAGTGATTATTTTTGCCTGTCTTGCATTTTTAATTGCCCTTAAAATGTTAATACCAAAAAATAATAAAAAACAAATAGAGGGCGGTATTCCTCGCGGTGGTTTTTTTCATCTTGTACCCTTTGTTATGGGAGCTTTGTCGAGCATGATGGGTATTGGCGGTGGTGTTATGGGGGTTAGTGTTATGACACTTTATAAAATATCCATTCACCGTGCCGTGAGTACGGCGGCATTTTTTGGATTTTTAATCAGTATTCCTGGAACGGTTGGTTTTATGATAACGGGATTAAATGTTACAGGACTGCCTTTTGGTAATGTGGGTTATGTGAGCTTCATAGGGTTTTTTATTATTGCTCCTGCGGCTTATTTAATGGCACCTGTTGGGGCTAAACTTGCCCATCAATTAAACCCAGAACAGCTTACGTTCATGTTCGGTTTATTTTTATTATTTGTCTCTAGCCAAATGATTTACCGTTATGTTTTTTAAATCATAAAAAAGACCCCGACCAATGATGTTAAATCATGGGCCGGGGCAAGAGGGAAGATATCGGATAGAAATCATTTCCTATCCTAAAGGTAATTGGTTATTAAGTAATCATGTTGCGCTTTCTTAATTGGATACAGCCGACAATCATGAGGGCGGCGGCAACAAGTCCCATCCAGAAGTTTGGCTCGCTAAAGCTGGATAATAATGAAGTTACTCTGTCGAGTGTAAAGCCGTCATCAATGTCATAGCGACCTGCATATTTTTCTAGATATATAAAACGCGAGGCGATGGCTTGCTGTAATAAGGAACTTCTAAAGAAGATGCTCTCGGCAATCATAATCAATACTGGTACGATAAAGGCGAGGAGGAAAGGCGAGCGTTTTGAAAAGCTAGAGACCAGCATGAACCATGTGAAGATGGGCAATGCCCATAAAATGACCACAAAAGCAGGCACAATATCACCGACCATAATTGTTAAATAGTTGATATTTAAAAAAACAAAATCCCAAATATTATAGTCAGAATTAACGGCAATCAGCGCGCCTATGATCAAGGTTGTTACTGCCTGTATGATAAGAACAAAAGGTATGGCGACAAGTGGTATTATAAAGATCACTGTAGCAAGTTTTACTAATACTTCTTGAGTATCAGAAACGGGCATGGATTTCCAAAATAGAATACTTTTGTTTTTTCGCTCGTCAAAAAGAACGGAAAGGGCGGTAAAAATCATAGAAAAGGCCACTGAAATGAATAAAATCATCGGCGAAAATATGATAATTCCAGTTATAATAGATGTACTATGTTTATCAATATTTTGAGCATTAGCAAGATGTTCAGTTAGTTGAGCCCCATCAATCATCATGCCGCTACCGTTTATCAGGGCAATTAATGAAAAGACGATGAATAATCCTGTGACGACCATGGGCGTGATCAGGATCGCTCTTTTATTGTCCCAAAATTCTTTTAAGAAAAGGGCTTTAATAGGACTGTAGCCATTTATTTTTGTTAAAGTTGAAAACATTATATTTCTCCAAAACTATTATTCATTAAGTCAATTTGCATAAACCGATGCCGCAAACCATTACATTTTCTAAACTTGAGGCTTGAGTTTCTCTAACCTCTTTGCGTTCGAAACCATTCAAACTATAGACGCCAACAGTGGCAACGCTGATCAGAAAAACGCTTAGTCCAATATTTACGAGGGTATGAAAAAAGCTGTTATTTGCGTATGGGTGCGGGTTCATTTTTTATCTCCTGTCATCAGAGTGACAAAAAGATCAGAAAGGGAAAGTCGGTGCACATCGCCAAATTCTTTTAATGTATCGGTATCAATATCTTTAAAAACAAAGCTGCTGCGACCGAGAGAGTTTATTTCTCTGTAGGGGCCAAGGGCGCGGGCTTCATCAACATGATCTGATGATGGCTCAAGAGTTTTCCACGTTTTTAATGTATCTTCCATAGAGGCGTCATACATAATTTTACCGTCACGGATAAAAACAACATCGGTTAGAATATTTTCAACTTCATCAACCTGATGGGTGGTGATGATGATGGTTCTTTCCTCGTCAAAATAATCTTCGAGCAGGTGATCGTAGAATTTTTTACGATATAGAATATCCAGTCCCAATGTGGGCTCATCAAGCACAAGTAATTTAGCGTTAATGGCCATAATTAAGGCAAGATGGAGTTGAACGATCATGCCTTTAGAAAGCTTACTTACTTTTTTATCTAAAGGAATTGATGTTTGTTCTAAAAATTCCAATGCCTTAACGCGATCAAAATTAGGGTGAATCCCTTCTACAAATTGAATGGCTTGATTAACTTTAATCCAACCTGGCAGTGTGGCAACGTCGGAAATGAAGCAAACTTCATTCATTAATTTATCGCGTTGGCTATGAGGATCTAATCCGAGTACAGTTAAGTCGCCGTCATATGAACTAAGCCCTAATATGGCATTAATCAGTGTTGTTTTTCCGGCACCGTTAGAGCCAATTAAACCGACGATTTGTCCTTTATTAATGGAAAGGCTCACGTCCGATAGAGCTTTAAATTTACCAAAAGATTTACTGAGGTTCTTGGCGTTGATATAATTTGTCATTGTCATATCCTCTAAATTAATGTTTTTTATTTTGCATTGAAGGTTTTAGAAGTTCGCTAACATCTAAGCCAAGTCTTGTGATTTGTTCCACAATTTTAGGCCATTCAACTTCTAAAAAAGTTTTTTGTTTGGTCATGAGCAAGTTTTTTCTTGCGCCTTCTAATATAAACATTCCAAGTCCTCTTCTCTTTTCAACCAAACCTTCATCTACTAGATCAGCATAGGCTTTTGAGGCTGTTATTGGGTTAATTTGATATTCTACTGCTACTTTTCGAACAGAAGGGAGAGCGTCTCCCTCTGCGAGTACTCCATCCATAATCATCATAAGGATTTCATCCTTAAGTTGAAGATAAATAGGTCTATCATCTTTCCATTGTTCTGCCACGGCACTTTCCAATCATACTATTGTTATTGATTTGCGTTAGCCCGCTAAAATTTAGATTGCGGAAGTTAATGATATTACTTTTGACGCTCTTTCTTGTTCAAAATTTTGTTGGAATTGAACGCCATTTGAAATTGCTGATAAAACGATAAGACTAATAATCGCGAAGGAAGTAATGATCTTACGGTTCTCCCGTTCAAAGATTTTTGTAGTAGTATTAACATTTTTACTTACGAGGCTCATAAAGCCATTTGGGTCGATTGCGTCTGTATATAAATTTAACATTTGTTTGTCCTTAAGTTTGTTTGTTTGTGTGTTGTGGTGTTTAAGTGTTGTACTAACATAGGACACTATTACGATAAATGTCAACACAGAATATTAAAAAAAATATAAAATGTTTGTTATCAATTAGTTAGCTTGTATAATTATTATCTTTATTGTTCTAAAATGTGTAGTATATTAAAAGAAAATCAATATTTTAGGTGTTTTAACTATGAAAAAAGAATCACTTTATAGTCAAGTTTCAAAGGAAATTTACAGCGTCACAGACGGTGAAAATTTTGAAATTGCCAACATGTCCACCATTGCCTGTCTATTAAAGGAGGCTTTTGATGATTTTTATTGGGTAGGGTTTTATCTGGTCGATCCCCTAAGGCAACAAGAATTAGTGGTCGGGCCCTATCAAGGCACGCTCGGCTGTTTACGCATATCCTATGAACGTGGGGTCTGCGGGGCAGCGGCTAAAACGGGAAAGACGCAAATTGTTGATAATGTCCACGATTTTGTCGGCCATATTGCTTGTGATAGCCTAACGAATTCTGAAATTGTCGTGCCAGTCTTTAATAAAGACGACCAATTAATCGGCGTGCTTGATGTGGATAGTGTGAAATTGTCTACTTTTGATAGAGTGGATCAGCTATGGTTAGAAAAAATAGTAACAACTATATTCAAAAAATAAATTTCCAAAATATATAAGGAGTGAATTTTATGAGCGAAGAAAAAGACAATGCAGGTATTATTACGCACCCTCCCGTATTTTATGTGGTCGGCCTTTTGGCGGCCATAGGTTTAAACTATATTTATCCATTGTCATTTGGAGAGTTTGAATTAGCAAGGCCCCTTTCATATATAATTCTTCTGATTGGAGTGGTTGTTTTTATTCTGGCAGGAATGACATTTGGCAAAAACAAGCAAAGCCCCAGCGTACATGCAACGTCTGTAAAAATATATACGGGCGGAATATATGCCTATTCGCGTAACCCCATATATTTGGCGGCATCCTTATTTATGGTTTTTGCCAGTTTATATTTTGATAATGTTTGGATATTGGTGATGTTAATTCCAATATTTTATATTATGACTTCTTTAGTGATTAAAAAAGAAGAATCCTATTTGGAAAATAAATTCGGTGATCAGTATCGTGATTATAAGAAAAAAGTCAGGCGTTGGATTTAAAGCTATGAAATAAGGTTTTTTTTGCTAATCTTTAACCATGAAGGGGTTGGTAAATAAACAATTATTGGAGGATTAGATGATGAAATTTAAATATTTAAATTCAGCGATTATGTTTTTGGCGATTAGTTTCCTACCCTTGAGTACAGCCACAGCGGACGATTATGATGATTTAATTAAGGCTGCAGTTGACAATCCAGCAAGAGCAGAAAAAAATAGTGTAAGAGATGACCTTCGTAAACCCGGTGAAGTTATTAAGTTTATGGGTGTTGCCCCGGGAATGACCGTGTTGGATATGGTTTCCAACGGTGGCTATTACGCAGAAATATTAGCAGGTGTTGTTGGTGATGAGGGACGGGTTATTGCTCATTCCTTTTCCAATTCTGGGATGGATCCGGATAATGCCTATGCTAAATATATAAGGGAATCTGCTCATATGAGCAATGTGGTTCCCATTTATGCAGGCTTTAATGATCTTGATTTGAAGGAAAATACCTTAGACCGCGTGTTTCTTATTCAAAATTTCCATGATTTTTATTTTGATAGGTTCGCAGTCGATGTGCCAAGAATATTGGCAATGTATAGAAAGACCTTAAAGCCTGGCGGGATTATGGCCGTCATTGATCATCAAGCAGAGGCAGGGGCGCCAAGTACAACTGGAACAACACTTCACCGTATTGACCCTGAAATAGTCAAACGTGATATGCTTGCTGCGGGTTTTATATTGGACGGCCAAAGCACAATTCTTATCAATGATACGGATGATAAAACTAAATTAGTGTTTGACCCTTCTGTTCGCGGAAAAACCAGCCGCTTTATATTAAGGTTCAAAAATCCTTAATATTTAAAATCTTATATTTGATTTAAAATCCCCGGCCACTTTGCTGGGGATTTTTTGTTTTAACGCTTCCTTATCTTTATCGTTGCAAATGGGGGTGGCTATGCGTTATACAGTGCCGATTTTATTCAATTTTTTTTAAAGAATGTGAAACGACGATGGCGTCCTACCAATATAGCTTTGTAATGAAAAATCTCGGTAAAACTTATCCTGGTGCCAAACCGACCTTCAGTGACATTACATTATCATTCCTCCCCGACGCGAAAATCGCTGTTATCGGTGTTAATGGTGCTGGTAAATCCACATTGATGAGAATTATTGCCGGCATTGATAAGGATTACACTGGCGAAGCATGGGCCGCAGAGGGCGTGCGAGTTGGTTATTTGGAACAAGAACCACATCTTGACGCTGCAAAAACTGTTTTTGAAAATGTCATGGACGGCATGGGCGAAATTAAGCAAATTGTTGATAAATTTAACGATATCAGCGCAAAATTCGCAGAACCCATGTCAGATGATGAGATGAATGCGCTCATTAGCGAACAGGGAGAATTACAAGATAAAATTGATGCGGCAGATGCGTGGGATCTTGAAAGTCGCGTTGAGCTTGCTATGGAAGCCTTAAGATGTCCGCCAAAGGATGCGGATGTAACTATATTATCGGGCGGGGAACGTCGCCGCGTTGCCCTTTGTCGTTTGCTTTTGGAAAAGCCAGAAATCTTACTTCTTGATGAGCCGACCAACCATTTGGATACTGAATCCGTATCGTGGCTTGAAAATCATTTAAAGGAATATGCAGGAACGGTTATTTTGGTGACCCATGATCGTTACTTCCTTGATAATGTTGTAAACTGGGTGCTTGAAATTGATCACGGACGCGCTATTCCCTACGAAGGGCATTATTCTTCATGGTTAGAGCAAAAAGAAAAACGCATGGTCCAAGAAGAAAAAATGGAAGCCTCACGCAAACGAACTATGAAACGTGAACTTAAATGGATTCAACAATCACCAAAAGCCCGTCAGGCCAAAAGCAAAGCCCGTATTAACGCCTATGATGATTTACTGGCCGCCGCTCAAGAAGGACGCAGTGGTGAAGCTCAAATTCAAATTCCAGTAGGTCCGCGCCTTGGTGGTGTCGTGATTGAAGCTGAGAAATTGAGTAAAGGATTTGAAGATCGCTTGTTGATTGACGAGCTTGATTTTAGATTACCGCCTGGCGGTATCGTCGGCATTATTGGACCCAATGGTGCTGGTAAAACAACCTTATTTAAAATGATTACCGGTACTGAACAACCAGATTCAGGGTCTATTAAATTAGGGGAAACTGTTATACTTGGTCATGTAGATCAAAGCCGTGATGGTCTTAATGATAATAAAACCGTCTGGGAAGAAATATCAGATGGCCTTGATGTTTTTGATTTTAATGGCCGCAAGGTTCCAACCCGTGCTTATGTGGGGAATTTTAATTTTAAAGGCACCGATCAGCAGAAAAAAATGGGTCAGCTTTCTGGCGGCGAGAGAAACCGTGTTCATTTGGCAAAAATGTTGCGCACGCCAGCCAATGTTCTTCTTCTTGATGAGCCGACCAATGATCTTGATGTGGAAACATTAAGCGCCCTTGAGGCCGCTCTCGAAGATTTCGCAGGCTGTGCTGTTATTATTTCTCATGACAGATGGTTTTTAAATAGAATAGCCACTCATATTTTGGCCTTCGAAGGAAATTCACATGTGGAATGGTTTGAAGGAAACTATGAAGATTACGAACAAGACCGTCGCAGAAGATTAGGCGCTGCCGCCGACCGTCCTCATAAAATGCAATATAAGAAATTAACCCGCTAATTTTTCTTCTTTAAGAATGAAAACCCGGGCCGATTGACCAAGGGCTAATAGATAGAGACTAAGAGCGATGGTCGGGTTCCACCAGCTATGCTCAGGCCATCCTGTAAAAAGCATAAGCCCCATAACGCCGGCAAAATAACCACAATAAACAACGCTTTCAATATGGCGGCTAGAAAATGAATAGCGTCCTTCAATGACGATATAGCCACCAGTTCCCGCGAGATATCCACCAATAATCTGGGCTGTGGAAAAATAATCGACGAAAATATTACCAAGAATAAGACCGCTGGCAATAAGAGTGATGAGCATCACCAACATGCGCCAGAAAAACCCTGGATTAATGCCGTATTTTAGCAAAATCATAATTTGTACTAATGCGGTGATTAATAAAACAGTACCCAGATAGGCTTTTTCATCAACGGCCCCAAAAAGAGGCAGTAATATCCCCAATAGACCAAGCACAGTATAAGCGGGCCATTGCATTAAGAGCATGGTGCGACTAGCAATTATGGCATTCTTGCGTTTGTGATTTTCGGGTGATATCTGTTCAGTTTGTGATGTCATTTTTTACGCTCTGTTATTTCTTATGGCTATATTAATAACAATTTGTATAAAAAAACAAGATCAATCCATGTTAATAATTTATTTTAATCATCAAAATCATCTTCAAGCTCTTGGTTAAATAAATCATCTTCTTCACTAGTATCTAAGCTACCGTTATTAATATCATATAATCTAAGCTGCCTATAGCCGCTCCGGATTGTTGCGTAAAAATCTGTTGATGACTTGCTTAAATCATCAAGGGTCTCAAGATTTTCTTCTCGGTAAATAAGACCTTTAAGGGCTAAACGACCGTACCTTACATAGGTCCAGTTTTTATGAGCAAGCCAATAGCTGACCGGATCATAGAAGAAATCAACGACAAAGCCCGTAAAATCACGGGTATTTGATGGCCCAAGGATCGGTAACATCAGAAAGGGGCCTTCTGGAATTCCCCATACGGCGAAAGTTTCACCAAAATCTTCGCTATGATGCTCTATACCCCAATTGCTAGCCGTGTCAAAGATGCCAAGCAGGCCAAAAGTGGAATTGATTAAAAAACGCGAAAAGGATGTTCCTGCGCGTTTAGGTTCAGCTTGTAGCACATCATTGACAAAGGTCACTGGTTCGCGCCAATTGGTAACAAAATTAGCAATACCGTCGCGAATATCGGGCGGGCCCCAAATACGGTAAAGCCTTGCAGTAGGGGCTAAAATTATATCATCAAATAAGGTATTAAAAGCAAAGATTGATCTGTTCATAGGCTCTAATGGATCATTGGCTTCGTCGTAAGTCAGACGAGCTTCAACATCTGTAGTCGCAGGACGTTTAGCGCATGATGTAAGGCTTAGAACACAAAAAGCAAGCGCAAACATTGAAAGTGTTCGCATCCTATTAAAGTCTAAACTTTGAGTATTATTTAACATTATTATTCTATTTATTTCATTTTTGGTTATTTAATTCATTTAACGAGATTAAAATGAATATTTAATGAACAATAGACTATATCTTTTAGAAATAATATTCAAAGGGCTCATTGGCTATCGTCAAAATTATTTGAATGTCCTAATTGTTAACAGCCAACTTGCTTTCAACAACAGCAATATTTTGTTTTAAGACATCGGTAATTGCACTTTTATCTGGTGCATTATCCAGTGAAGTTTTGAAGTCTGCTAATGATTTTGTAAAATCCTGTGTCATATAATATAAAGTTGCCCGACTTTTTAGACTTTCCCAACGGATTGGGTTTATCGCAAGCATTTGATTGCAAGCCACCATGGCTTTTTCAATATCACTAAGGTTAGTGTAGCTTACACAAAGAATATTATAGCTCTCTTCCAAATAACCGCTGGTGATGCCGCTCCTCTTGTTGCGCTCATTTCTTTTTATATATCTAGCCGCACCCCTTGCTGCTTTATCGTATTTTCCATCATTGATATAACTGCGTAACTTCTCAATGTCCTTTGAGCCATTTATATCAATAACTACTCCATTAGATCGACCTGTTGAGGGGCTCATAGACGTTTGTGCGTAACTTATGGACGTAAATATGATAAGGCTCGTTGCGTAAATAAAAACTATTTTTATAAAAGACATTATAAAATTTTTCACAATAATTTCTCCAATTGAGTTAATTTTTAACATTGGCATTCTATAATAGATTTAAACCCGATATTTTGCAATGAGAGGTTGTTTTTCTACAGCAATGTTAATTACTAGCAATCTTATCTTGTGAAATTTTGATGTTATGCGTAATCAAGTTGGTTATATTTGAAGACGAAGGCGCTTTGCTTTGGGCTTCTTTATAATCGTTTAGGGCCGCGGCATATTTTTCAGTTTTATAATTTAATGACCCGCGGCTATTAAAGGCCTGCCAACGTTTTGGGTTGTCTTTAATTGCGGCATTACAAGCATCCATCGCCTCAGAGTAATTTTTATTGGCCGTTAAACTGATGCAAAGTGCATTATAGGCATCATATGTTAAGTAAGTGGTTTTTCCAGAACGTTTATTTTGTTCAAGGCTTTGAATGAACTTTTTAGATATTCTAACAGCGTCTTCTGTTTTGCCTTGATTAATTAAATCGCGGATTTGCGCTAACGTTCCCCCGTTGCCCAAGTCAATGGTGCTGCCGACAATAGCTCCTGTCCATGGTTCAACCACTTGTGCTTGAACATTATTTGTCAGTCCGATTAACCCTAATAGGATGCTTGCGCCCGCGGTTAGAGTTTTTAGGGTTGAGAATTTTACATTTTTCTGTGTCATAATTTTCTGTGTCATAATACGTCCTTAAATTATCTATAAGCCTGCTTATATGAAAGTCTTAATAGTCATATTATCTGCAGGATTGTTGCATTTCCCTTATGTCTAAAAGGTAGCTATTATTGGCAAATAGTCAATTCACAAAGGCTAACATTTTGATCACAATTTTGTCATTTTTTGATATTTTAAGTCACGTTAATGTTATTTACATTATATAAATATATCTTTAT
>CALDNY010000010.1 GCA_937914685.1 uncultured Kordiimonadaceae bacterium | reverse complement strand
TTTATAAAGACGCCCCAAGCCGCGCTTTCATTAATGATCAACCCGTTAGCATCTCTGCCTTACGATCCATAGGCGATCAATTGATCGAAATTCACGGACAGCACGATGAAAGAGGGTTACTCAACCCGTCGGGTCACCGCAATTTATTGGATGAGTTTGGCTGCTATCCAGAATTAACCAAAAGTGTCGGGCAAAATTTTGAAAAATTAAACAATCTTAAAAATGCTCTTTCTAGGGAGCAAGAAAAATTGGAGCTTGCCCAAAAAGACGAGGAATATATCCGTCATAATTTAGAAGAATTATCACAATTAAATCCAATTGTTGGCGAAGAAGTTGAGCTTGCTACAGAGCGGAGCCGTATGATGCAAGGGGAAAACCTTGTGGAAGGATTGGCGGAGTTATTAGCAAAACTTCTAAATGATAAAGGTGTTGATACTATTTTAAGGATGAGTTTACGTAAAATAGAAAGAATAACAGCCCAAGCTCCGGGTCTTTTGGATGGTGTATCAGAAACCCTCGACCGTGCTGCCACAGAAACATCAGAGGCCATTGCCCAATTACAAGAGATTATTCGCTCTTTAGAATTTAATCCTTATGATTTAGAGAATACCGAAGAAAGGCTTTTTGCTTTAAGAGCTGCGGCGCGTAAACATAATTGCCAGCCGGATCAATTGTCAGCAGTGAAAAATGATTTTGAACAAAAACTATCCGCCCTACAATATGGTGATGTGGAAGTGAAAAAATTAACCGCCCATGTTAAAAACGCCCAAGAAATTTTTGAAAAATCCGTGAAAAAATTAACCTTGCTGCGAATAAAAACCGGTGCTGAGATTGATCAACAAGTCAACGAAGAACTTCCTGCCTTAAAAATGGATAAGGCACAGTTTAAAACATTTATCGAACCATTAGAGCCGGAAAATTGGAACAAAGAAGGCGGCGAACGCATAGATTTTAGGGTTTCCACCAATTCAGGGGCTCCTTTTGGTGGCTTGATTAAAATCGCGTCAGGTGGAGAACTTTCACGGTTTATTTTGGCCTTAAAAGTGGTGCTTGCTCGAAAAACGAGTGTTGCTACCTTAATCTTTGACGAAATAGATCAAGGGGTAGGTGGCGCTGTTGCCAATGCGGTGGGGGAACGCTTGGCCCATTTAGCATCAAAGGCGCAAATTTTGGTCATTACTCATTCACCGCAGGTCGCGGCCCGCGGTAAAAACCATTGGTTGATTAATAAAAGCGATCAAGAGGGCGGTGTCATTACAGAGGTAACGCCGCTTATAAATGAATATCGGCGCGAGGAAATTGCCCGTATGCTTGCGGGCGCTGAAGTGACGGAAGAAGCTCGCGCTGCGGCCGACAATCTGTTACGCTATTAGGATCTTTGATGAGTGAAGTTCCATGAATAATTTTGAAAATATTTGCCTTGATGATCTTGATAGTGAGCAAGCAGAAAAAGAGCTTAAAAGATTAGCCGAGCTTATATTACGTCATGATAAATTATATCATGGTGATGATAATCCTGAAATTTCTGACGCCGAATATGATTTGTTACGAAAACGTAACGAATTAATTGAAGTTAAATTTCCTTTGTTAATTCGCAGTGATAGTCCTAGCAAATCCGTAGGGGCGACACCAGGGTCTGGCTTTAGAAAAATAAGCCATAAGAAACCGATGTTATCTTTGGATAATGCCTTTAATGATGACGATGTTCATGATTTTGCAGCACGTATTAAAAGATTTCTAAATTTAAATGAAATTGATAGTATAGATTTATTAGCAGAACCAAAAATTGATGGGTTATCTGCTTCGTTACGATACGAGAACGGTATTTTTGTTCAAGGATTAACCCGAGGTGACGGTAAGATGGGCGAAGATATAACCCAGAACCTTAAAACCATCGATCAAATACCTAAAACGCTACATGGCTCAGGCTGGCCCGATATAGTTGAAGTGCGCGGCGAAGTTTATATGGCCAAGCAAGACTTCTATGATTTAAATGAACGACAGCTCGGCGCTGATAAACCGCCTTTTGCCAATCCCCGTAATGCGGCCGCTGGATCTTTGCGACAATTAGATAGCGATATTACCAAAGCACGCACTCTTAAATTCTTTGCCTATAGTTGGGGCGATATTTCCCATCCATTAGGCCGCAGCCAAGACGAGGTTATCAAAAATTTTCAAAAATGGGGTTTTACCACCAATGATATGATCTTAGTAAGTAATGATGTGGATGAAATTATTGCTCATTATCAATTGATTGCTCAAAAAAGAGCCTCACTTTCATATGATATTGACGGGGTCGTCTATAAAGTCAATCGCTTGGATTATCAGGAACGTCTTGGCATGGTCGCGCGCGCACCGCGTTGGGCTATTGCCCATAAATTCCCCGCAGAACGGGCGCAAACTATTTTAAATGATGTGGATTTTCAAGTGGGGCGTACTGGCGCCATCACACCCGTAGCACGGCTAGAGCCAATTACGGTGGGCGGAGTGGTTGTCTCCAATGCAACGCTTCATAACGCTGATGAAATTGAACGGTTGGGTATTTCCATTGGTGACGACGTTATTATTCAGCGAGCCGGTGATGTAATCCCGCAAATTGTCAAAGTGGCAAACAGTAACCCTAATAATAAGAAGGTTATTTTTCCTGATAAGTGCCCTTCATGTGGTAGTCATCTGGTGCGAGAAGAAGATGAAGTGGTTTGGCGTTGTTCTGGTGGTTTGATCTGTCCCGCCCAAAGAGTGGAGCGGTTGCGCCATTTTGTATCGAGAAATGCTTTTGATATTGATGGTTTGGGTAAAAAGCAGATTGAGTATTTCTTTAATCAAGGCATGATCAATAGTCCCGCGGATATTTTTAAATTACAAGAATTTGATAATGCGCGAGCTTTAACGTCTCTTAAAAATTGTGAAGGGTGGGGCGATCTTTCCGTAAGAAATCTTTGGGCAGCCATAGAAGAGCGGCGGATAATCGCCATGGACCGTTTTTTATTCTCATTGGGAATTCGCCATCTCGGCCAACAAAATGCCCGTCTTATGTGTCTTAATTATCTAACTATTGAAAATTTTTTAAATAAATTGGAACAGGCTCAGGATCAACAAAGTGATGCTTATATTAATTTACTGGCCATCGACGGTGTTGGCGAAAAAGTAGCAGCGTCTATCATAGACTTTTTTGCTGAGCCGCAAAATTTACAGGTGGTTAAAGATTTGCTGAACCAAGTTTCAGTCGATGAGTTTATTCCGCCCATGACCGATAATTCAAATATTGCGGGAAAAATAATTGTCTTTACTGGCAAACTTGAAAAATTAAGCCGCCAAGAAGCTAAGGCCTCCGCAGAGGCGTTAGGGGCCAAGGTGTCCAGTTCAATATCGGCAAAAACCGATATATTAGTGGCAGGACCCGGGGCAGGGTCAAAGTTAAAAAAAGCCAACGATCTGGCTATAAAAATACTGTCAGAAGAAGAATGGCTGCAATTACAATAAGTTAAGATATGCAAAAAACGCATAGCTGTAATGTAAAAACTCCCTCTACTCATATTCTTAAAAATAGTTATTTTCTATTTCAACAGGAGATGACAATCATCTTCTTGAATTTAGTTCAGCAGATTTTAAGGATAGATCAATGACAAAAGGAATTAATAATTACAGCTTCATGGATCTGTTGAAGGATTACAATTATGTGCCTACAACAGACCAAAACGATACACAATATTATCAAGTCGTTAAAAACTTGATTAATAAATTATCAGGCCTTGTTGCAGATAGAACAAGGGATTATGACTTTATGGACCTTCTTGTCGATAATGGATATGTCCCGATTAATGATAATTGGATCAAATCAAATAGCAATGATAACGATCAAATTATCGATATTGCTTCTTAATGAATTTTAATATGCGGTCGCTATTTAATGACCGCATATTTTTATGCCTTCTTTAATACTAAAGTATGCCAGCCATTGATTGGATATGTTTTAACTAATTCCAATCCTTGTTCTTGATAGGCCCTCATTACGGCGTCTTCATGGACATCCAATAACCCTGATAATATAAGCCAGCCATCTGGATTTAAGTTTTTGACAATGTCGGGGGCTAGTTTCTGTAATGGTGCGGCTAATATATTGGCAACAATGACATCATAAGGGCTGATGGTTGCTAAAATAGTATTTTCAAAACCATCACAGGTTATTGTGGCGATGCCGGGCTTGTCATCATCTGCTTTAATAGTGGGGACATTGTTAAGGACGATATTTTCAAATGCTGTCTCTGTGGCGATAGGATCAATATCACTGGCGATGGTTTTTATGGGCCATTGTTTTGCCATGGCTATTGCCAGAACGCCACTGCCGCAACCAAGGTCAAGGACGAGGTTTGGTTTGATCTGATCATATAAATCACTAATGGCAAGTAGACATCCATTGGTGGTTTCATGACTTCCTGTTCCAAAGGCCTGACCGGCTTCTATTATTATTGAGATTTTATTTTTTGGTATTTTTTCTTTATCATGATCACCGCAAACAAAAAATCGTCCCGCCTCCACAGGTTTCAGAAGTTTTTGCGACATGGCGACCCAATTTTCATTCTGCAATTTTTCAATAGTAAATTTAAGCGGCTTTTTATTTAAAATCGCCGCCATATTTTCAATGGCGGATTGTAAAATATCGGGGTCTGGTTTTTGATTAAAATATCCTTCTAACAATCGATTTTCTTGATCGCCCATAATTTCAAAATCGGACAATGTTGGAAAATCATTGGCGCTGTGAGCATAAAGCACCTCTTCGAGAACCGGTAGAAAATCGATGGGGGAAATGATGCTTATTTTCCACGTATTATTAGATTTGTCATCAATAACATTCATTAAATATCCAATTGGTCAGGTCATTTTTTTACGGCAATTCAATCAATTA
>CALDNY010000009.1 GCA_937914685.1 uncultured Kordiimonadaceae bacterium | reverse complement strand
ATATCTCTAACCAGTTCCTCAGAGCCTTCAACTTCAATAAGCCCAATGCTCAAATTGATGTGTAGTTTACTTGTCATATCTCCTCCTTGCTTTTTAAATAATCACAAAAATGATACCATAGGTTACTATAACCAAATATTTTTTGATATTACAAGGTGTAAAGTAGGCGGGAAATCTATTGAGTACCCATTATATATACATGGGACTACGATTTTTTATATTCTAGCTTCATAAAATTCCGAATATCGAGCAAGAATCCCACCATTAAAGATATTGCAATATGAATAGGAGTTGAGGTCACTTTTTTGTCACAGTCATAGTGACATAACTCATTGTAATATATGGGGAATTCTGAATTGCAAAGTTTGGAATTTGTCACATGTGCCAAACGAAAAAGAGATAACCCCTTGTTTTTAAAGGATTATCTCTTCTTGCGAATGGTAGAGAGAGAGGGATTCGAACCCTCGAAGGGCTTGCACCCTTGCTAGTTTTCAAGACTAGTGCATTCAACCGCTCTGCCACCTCTCCAGATGATGATTTGAGCTTAATGCTGTGATGAGGATTTAAAGGAACAGGGCTCTAAGGTCAACTTACTTTTTCACAAATATAAATAAATTTTGTTTTTTTATGGTTTGCCTTTGAATAGTCATTATTATTAACCTATATATTATATCATAAACATCATTAAAAAATTAAACAAAAATATAGAGGTAAATAAGTGATCAGAGCGATATTATTAATCATTCTAACCAACATATTGATATTAAGCGCGGCCAGTGCGAGAGAACCGCGTCAGGTTGCTGATAATCCAGTGCCATTTGATCAATGGCTTGAACAATTTAAAGCCGAGGCCTTAAGTCAGGGCATTTCTCAATCTATACTCGATACGACATTTGAGGGTATTGAGCTAAACCCCAAAGTAATTGTGTTTGACCGCCGCCAACCTGAATTCACCCAAACGTCCGATCAATATATTAAGATTAGAGTGAGTGAAATACGCATTAGAAACGGCAAAAAAAGAATGGCAGAGCTAAAGCCAGTGCTTGATGATGCGGCAAAAAAGATTGGTGTACAAAAACGATTTATCGCCGCGATTTGGGGTATGGAAACCAATTACGGGGCCAATACTGGCAATTATAATGTTGTCCGTTCGCTGATGACACTGGCCTATGACATGCGACGTCCTAGTTTTTTTAGAAAAGAATTACATAAAGCCCTCGCCATATTAGACCAAGGCCATATAAGTCCAAAAGACATGATCGGATCATGGGCTGGGGCGATGGGACAGGGTCAATTTATGCCGACAAGTTTCTTTGCCTATGCCTATGACATGGACGGCGATGGTAAAAAAAATATATGGACCGACGAAGCGGATGTTTTTGGCTCTATCGGTAATTATTTAAAACAACATAAATGGCACGAAAATCAAACATGGGGACGGGAAGTTAAATTACCAGAAAATAGTGATGCCCGCCAAGCCCTAGTCGATTTAACCCATGAGCCTAACCCACCACGCTCTTGTAAAAGAGCATTGAGTGATCATAGTAAAAAATACTCTTTAAGCCAATGGCAGGAAATGGGCGTGCGGAATTTAGATGATAGCGATCTTCCAAAAGCAACGGGATCAGGCATTGAGGCGACTTTATTAATACCAGCCGGCATTGACGGCCCTGCTTACTTAACCTATCAAAATTTTCGCACCATTCTTACATATAATTGTTCAAACTTATACGCGCTTGGTGTAAGTTTGTTGTCTGATCAACTTAAATGAGCGGAATTTAATAAATGAATTTATATAAATTTATAATTCTATTTGCCTTAACGGCTTTTTTAAGTGCCTGTGCCACAACGCAAAATGCGCCTAGCTCAGCATCAAACAGTGAATATAAGGTCGGAAATCCTTATAAAATTGCAGGGAAATGGTACACCCCAAAAGTAGAGCCAAGCTATAACAAAGTGGGGATCGCATCTTGGTATGGATCCGATTTTCATAATAGAAAAACTGCAAATGGTGAAACTTTTAATATGAACGCGCTTACCGCCGCACATACAACATTACCCCTGCCAAGTTATGTTCGTGTCACTAATTTAGAAAATAGCCGTTCGCTTATATTGCGTGTTAATGATCGTGGGCCATTTGTTGACAACCGCCTGATCGATGTATCGCGGCGCGGCGCACAATTACTTGGCTTTGAAAAACGCGGCACGACACGTGTACGGGTAGAGGTCGTGGACGGCCCCAATGCCACCATACAGGTTGCAAAATCAGAAACTCCGCCGCCTCTGGAAAAACAAGAAGTCATTCAAGTTGCTGTTGAAACTTTAGACGTGATAGTGCCTCCCGCACAAACAAATATGCAAGTAGCCTCTTTGATGCCAGCGCCGTCATTTTCTCCTGAACCAACGGATCAGGACGCAATATTTGTCCAAGTGGGTGCCTATAGCCAAATAAGCGGCGCCTCAAAAGTCATCTCAGCCGTTGAACATATCGGCGAAATTGGCATGGAAAGTATCATGCTTAATGGCCGAAAACTTTACCGTGTACGTATCGGCCCTCTCGCTTCATCGAATTTAGCCAATGCCGCCTTGATGCAGGTTTTAAAATTAGGTCATAATACTGCCAAAGTCGTGTTCGATTAATGTCATTAAATATTAAAAAATATATCTTAATTAAGGTCCTCAATAATGAAATTTAAAAAATTACTTCGTCTCTTTTTAATCGCATCATTTAGCACGATTGCTTGTTATGCTCATCCTCTGTGGGCGCAAACCATGTCAACCACGGCCACACAGGCCATCTTAATTGAGGCCACAACAGGCGATATTTTGTTTGAAAAAAACTCAGATGAACAAATGACCCCGTCCTCCATGAGCAAGCTAATGACCATTTATATTGCTTTTCACAAGCTCTCTGACGGCACTATAAATTTGGATGATGAATTTCGCATTGAAAATACACCAACCTGGCAAAAATGGCGCAACCAAGGTTCAACCATGTGGCTCAATGCAGGCGATGTTGTGACAATTCATGATTTGCTGATGGGGATTATTGTTCAATCTGGTAATGATGCCTGTGCCCAACTTGCCTTGGCCATTGCCGGTGATGTCGGTGTTTTCGTTGAAATGATGAATGAAGAAGCCGTTGAAATTGGTCTTACCAACAGCCATTTTATGAACACAAATGGCTGGCCCGATCCCCAACATATCATGTCAGCTCATGATATTGCGACGCTTTCTTTGGCACTGGCAACAAAGTTCCCTGAATATTACAAAATATTTGCCGAAAAAGAATTCCGCTATGCTGATGTTACCCAAGCCAACCGTAATCGCCTTTTATATAGAATGGACGGAGCAGACGGTCTTAAAACTGGGCACACAGAAGCAGGGGGCTACGGTCTAGCGTCTTCTGCGACTGAGGATGGGCGACGCTTAATTCTAGTGGTAAATGGGATGGTCAGTGATAATGCTCGTATGAGCGAATCTCAACGCCTTTTGAATTACGGCTTTAGAAATTTCAATATTTATAACCTGTTAAAAACAGGGCAAACTCTTGATAGTGCCAATGTTTGGCTCGGAGAAGCTCCAACCGTACCGCTTGTTTCAGAACAGGACGTCACTATTTCCCTAAATCGTCAAGCCCGGCGTAATATGACCGCCAAAATAATATATGATGGTCCAATAGCAGCCCCCATTAAAAAAGGTCAACCTATAGCTCTATTGGAATTTTCCGGCAAAAATATGAAAACCCTGTCTTACCCACTCGTAGCTGGGGCTGATGTTGATAGTCTTGGTGGCTTCAAGCGCATTGGTGCTGCCTTTAATTATATATTAATGGGTAATGCTGGTGAATAGTGAAGGGCGGTTTATCAGCTTTGAAGGCGGCGAGGGAGTTGGCAAATCCACTCAAGTTAGAATACTGGTCGAACATCTTGCAAACAAAGGTATAAACTGTATTCAAACTCGCGAGCCGGGCGGCTCATCTGGCGCAGAATTAATCCGTGATCCGCTGGTTAAAGGGGGCA
>CALDNY010000008.1 GCA_937914685.1 uncultured Kordiimonadaceae bacterium | reverse complement strand
GCTTTATTGCCGTTTATTTTGACTGGCAGCACATTCATTCCTGGCGAGCCAATAAAGTAACCTACAAAAGTATGAGCGGGCTTTTCAAAAAGCTCCGTTGGTGTGCCAATTTGTACTATTTCCCCCTCAGACATAACCACTACTTTATCAGCGAATGTTAAGGCTTCCGTTTGATCATGGGTTACATAAATCATGGTATGACCCAATTGTTTGTGCAGAGCTTTTAATTCAGTGCGCAACTGCCATTTTATATGGGGGTCAATCACGGTCAGCGGTTCATCAAATAATATGGCATTAACGTCTTCGCGAACCAAACCGCGACCAAGACTTATTTTTTGTTTTATATCGCCCGTAAGGCTTAGAGCTTTTTTATTTAAAATATCCTCTATACCGATTATGCGGGCAATTTCATTGACACGTTTTTTAATATAATCTGTGTTAAATTTTCTGTTTTTAAGGGGAAAGGCAAGATTTTCCCCTGCGGTCATGGTATCATAAACCACAGGAAACTGAAAAACTTGCGCTATATTTCGGCTGGTCGTGTCTTTTAATGTCACATCTTGATCATCAAATAATATTTGCCCAGATGATGGGGTTAAAAGGCCAGAAATAATATTTAATAAAGTGGTTTTGCCGCAGCCAGATGGCCCAAGCAACGCATAAGCCGCCCCATCATCCCAAACATGATTAAGGGTTTTAAGGGCGTAGTCTTGTTCTGACTTTGGCTCTTTTAGATAACTATGAGCGATGTTTGAAAGGGTAATTTTTGCCATTCTTTACCCCGAATAACTATAGGATGCAGGAACAACTAATTGACCATCATTGGCAAATGTATAAATATGGGAAGGGTCAAGATAAACTGATATATCTTGACCAAGTGGCAAATCATGAACCCCATGAATTAAACCGACCCAATGTTCCGCATCATGTTGCATATGTAAAAATGTTTCAGAACCGGTAATTTCAGTAATTTTTAAAGTGGCTGAAAATTCTATGGCATCGGCGCTATGCTTGTTTAATTCCAAATGATTAGGCCTAAAGCCAGCAATATAGTGTCCTTCTTCTAAGGCGGAAAGAGGGCCCTTAGCCTCTATAACCTTGCCATTAGCAAAGCTAATATTGTTGGTATTTTTGCTTAATTTCAAAAAATTCATCGGTGGATTGGAAAATATTCGCGCGGTATCAGCATTTTGTGGCTGATGATAAACGCTTGAGGTTTTACCAAATTGGCTGACCATGCCTTGGTATAATGTGGCCGTGTTGCCGCCGAGTAATAAGGCTTCTTCAGGCTCAGTGGTGGCATAAACAAAAATGGCACCGGCCTCTGCAAATATTTTTGGAATTTCGGCGCGCAACTCTTCGCGTAATTTATAATCCAGATTGGCCAACGGCTCATCTAAAAGCACCAGACCAGACCCCTTTACCAAGGCGCGGGCGAGGGCGCATCTTTGCTGTTGTCCGCCGGATAATTCTAATGGTTTGCGCTCAAGAAAAGGCGTGAGCTTCATGAGGTCGGCACAATCTTTGACTTGGCGGTCTATGTCTTGGTTGGTTTTTTTCATGATGCGCAAGGGTGAGGCAATATTTTCATAAACGCTTAATGAGGGATAATTTATAAATTGCTGATAAACCATGGCAATGTCACGGTCCTGAACACGCAGGCCCGTGACATCTTTATCATTCCATAAAATCCGCCCTGAACTTGGCTTATCTAATCCCGCCATAAGACGCATAAGGGTAGTTTTGCCTGATGATGTGGCACCAAGCAAAATATTCATTGTTGCTTTTTCCAGCGTCAGGTTTGTTTGATAAATGTGCGGTTGACCGTCCAAAGTCAACGTCACATCTTCAAGTATTAATGACACTATTTTCCCCTTAAATTTTGTCTAATGCTTGCGCAAAATCCTCTATAATATCTTCAATATCTTCAATGCCGACCGAACAACGAACCATGCTTTCTGGAATACCAAGCTCAGCGCGCTGTGCTTCATTTAGTTCAACATGGCTTGTGGTGCGAGGAGGCCCGACGATGGTTTCCACGCCACCAAGATGGGCGGCACGGTGAGCAAAGCGAAGGTTAGGAAGTAATTTACGCACATCATCAAAGCCGCCTTTTAGTGAAAAACCAAGCATCCCGCTAAAGCCTTTCATTTGTCCTTTGGCAACCTCATGTCCAGGGTCGCTTTCTAGGCCCGGGTAGAAAACATTTTCCACTTTTTTATGGTTCATTAAAAATTCAGCTAAGGCCATGGCGTTAGAATTTTGTTGATCAATGCGAAGTTTGAGCGTTTTAAGACCGCGCAGCAAAAGATAGGCAGAATTAGCATCGAGCGCCGCGCCGTTAATTTCACGAAATGAATAAACTTGTTTAACAAGATCCGCCCGTCCGCAAATGATCCCTCCCATAGCATCCGAATGGCCGCCAATGAATTTAGTAGCACTATGAACCACCAAATCTGCGCCAAATTCGATGGGATTTTGGTTGATCGGTGTGGCAAAGGTATTATCAACCATAACCACAGCCCCCTGGGCTTTACCGGCGGCGATTAATTTCTTTAGATCAAGAACCTTCATGGTTGGGTTGGTCGGGGTTTCCAAATAAAGCAGATCGCAACCTTTTTTGATCTCGGCCTTGATGGCCTCTATATCATTGGTTTCACAGAGGCTTACTTCGATGCCAAAGCGCGGCAGATGTTCTAAAAACACAAAACTTGTCCCGCCGTATGTATCCTTCACCGATACCACGCGTTGACCGGGGGAGAGTAGAGCGAATAATGTATTACTGATCGCCGCCATCCCTGTTGAAAAACTAGTAGCCGCTTCGGCGTCTTCTAATACGCGCATTTTTTCTTCAAATACCTGTACGGTAGGGTTGGTATTACGGCTGTAAATATGACCTTTACGTTTGCCTGTGGCGACCTCAAACCAATGATCCATATCATCATGACTATAGGATACGCTATTGACGATAGGAACTTGGGCACACCCTTCGAAAAAAGGTTCGGTTTCGCCAGCCCAAACGGCCTTGGTGCTTTGGCTTATATTTTGCCAGTTTTGTTTTGTCATATTTATAATCCTAGATTTTATTTATTAATGTATGGGCTTCATTTGGTTTTAATCCTTTTCAAGCAAACATGAAAGTTATATTGTTTCAATTATATTAAAAAGGCTTGGATCAATGCATAATATAGAAATATCACAACACACATTAGACGCAGCGACCCGGCGCAGGGGAGGTAGGCCCTATGCATTCACAGAAATAAATCCTGCAAAAACTGCTCTTATTGTCATTGATATGCAAAATTATTTCATGGAAGTCGGTATGGCTGCAGAAGTACCAACTGCTCGCGAAATTGTCCCTAACATTAATAAACTTGCCTCAAAATTACGTAAAGCAGGTGGACAAGTTGCTTGGGTCATCAGCACCTTTGATGAAGATACGTTTAAAAATTGGTCTGTCATCAAGCAATTATTTTCACAAAGTCGCTGTGATGCGATGATTGAGAATTTAAAAACGGGCGCCAAAGGTCATGCATTATGGTCGGAATTTAATCTCGAAGATCAAGATTGGACCATTGATAAAAACAGGTTCAGTGCTTTTATCCAAGGATCAAGCAATTTGGAACAACGCTTAAAAGAGGCGGATATTGATACCTTAATCATTACAGGCACTTTAACAGATGTTTGCTGTGAAAGCTCGGCCCGCGATGCCATGATGCTAAACTTTAGACCGATCATGATAAGCGATGCCAATGCGGCAGCTTGCGATGAAGATCATAATAATGCTTTAAATGCTATGGCGCGATTATTTGCAGATGTGCTGAATACCGATCAAATGTTAGCACGACTAGAAAAGAACCAATGAAAAGAGTAAAGCCCCTAAAAATAGCATTCCCCTTGCTATGGCTACAAAAGCGGGCCTTCATAAAAATAGCCTAGAGCTACTAAATGATCATATCCCCGATGATTGGGGATATGATCCTTCTTTATAGAAACTAAAATGTCATTCAATCTGGCACTATGTAGCAAGTGCGGACTATGCAATAATGATTAGGCTCATTGTATAATGTCATTAATGAATTGATCATTGAGGCCAATATGTTTTTTAAGTTCCTTTTGATCTTGCCAGTCAATGTCATGTTTTGTTTCATTTTCCAGAATATCAAAAAGATGGATTTTTGTGGTGACCGCCGTTTGGCAAGCCTTGGCGACTATTTTTTGAGCCTCTGGTCGGCTCATATATTGACTGAGCAAAAATGAAGCGGCTTCGGCCAATAGGGTTCCATGGGTATTTTTAATATTTGACGTCATGACGTCATCATTGATGATCAGGGCGTCAATCAAATTTATTGTGTGTTTTAAGCAGGCACCAGTATTGTTTAAAATATTCGGTAATGTAATCCATTCCAATTGCCACGCCGCACCGTCACGTTCCTGATTATGAATTTGAAGGCTCGTACATAAATTAATATTGGATCTCGCCAAGGCGACGATGGTCTCGGCGAGGGCGGGATTGTTTTTTTGCGGCATGGTCGATGATGTGCCGCCCCCTATGATAGAGAGTTCATTAATGCCCGAAGCGCAGAGAAAGATTATATCACTGGCCATTTTAGCCATTGATCCTGTCAATAAGGTACAAAAGGAGCCAATTTCACCAATATTATCACGCTGACTATGCCAAGGGGCTGGCGGCAAAGTGAGCCCGAGTTTTTCTGCTAAGCCCTGCGCAGTGGCCTTAGCATCTTTAGGACTTAAAGCAGATAACGTGCCTGAGGCCCCACCAAAGGATAGAATTAGAAATCGTTGTTTAAGCTGCTGTAGTCGTTGTTTATGACGTTTAAAAGGCATCAGCCAATTGGCGGCTTTTAAACCAAAACTGGTTGGCGTCGAAATTTGCGAGCGTGTTCGTGCGGCCATGATTGTCGCACGGTGGTTATGGGCTAGGGCGCTTAAATTTTTAATGAGACTATCAATGCGTTTTTCATATATTTCAATGACCTTGGCTGATTGCAAGACCAGTGCTGTATCCAAAATATCCTGACTGGTAACGCCGTAATGAAGATAAGAGGCCTTGTCATCGCCCATTTCTTTTTGTAGTAATTTGACCAAAGTTGGCACAACAACGCCGTCTTTAGTGGTGCCTTGGCTTAAATCTTTTGCCTCAATTTTTACATTTTTCAAATGATTTGTAATTTGTTGTGCGATCTTTTTTGGAATGATATTTAATTCTCCCTGAACATGGGCGAGGGCCATTTCCACCGCTATCATTGAACGGATATGCTCTTGATCTGAAAAAATAAAGCTTATTTCTTGGTCAGAAAAAAGTTCTTGATAAATTATCGATCCAAAAGGGGATACGGTCATATAAAATTCCTATTATACATCAAAAAACACGGTTTCATTTATCCCCTGCATATTGAGATCAAATTGATAAATAATATCACCATTTTCATTTTCAGTGCGCTTTGCAATAAGGGTCGCGCGTCTGTCGCTTGGGACATTGTTTAGAACGTTGTCATTATGGTTTGCGTCCATTTCATCGGAAAAATAAACACGGCTATAAGCATGACTAAGCAATCCACGCATGAAGATGACCATATTGATATGGGGCGCATGGCCATCACCGATTGAGCCTGGTTTTATTGTTTTAAAACAGAAATTAGAATTCGTTTCGCAGTCGCAACGACCAAAGCCTGTGAACACATCATCACTGGGTGGGATCTCTTTTGAGATATATTTTCCCTGATGATCCGCTTGATAAATTTCAATCATGGCATCAGGAATAATATCACCATTACCGTCATATATATGACCTTGCAGGATAATATGTTCTCCCAGCGTGTCTTTTTTAACTAAAATTGGTGAGGTGATAGATTTAAAATCATATCCCCCTTGCTCAGGGGTTAAACCATATGAAAAATAGGGGCCAACAGTTTGTGACGGCGTTTGTTTTAATTTATTATTACCCATGATCACACTTCCATCGGCGTGGCCATTGGCCCGCGTAAAATAATATCAAATTCATAACCTAAGGCCAAATCGGGGATACAATATTCCTCAGAAAACTTGGCAATTAAACTGGTTCGGGCCGCTTGATCATTGGTGGCATTATATATGGGATCAAGGGCCAACAATGGATCACCCGGAAAATACATTTGGGTGACTAAACGCGAAGCAAAGCTCATGCCGAACAAGGAAAAATGAATATGATTGGGCCGCCATGCATTATGATGATTACCCCACGGGTAAGCCCCCGGCTTTATAGACATAAAGCTATAACGGCCATTTTCGTCGCTAACACAGCGCCCACCACCAAAAAAGTTAGGGTCAATCGGGGCGTGATGTTGATCTGATTTGTGAATATAGCGTCCTGCCGCGTTGGCTTGCCATATTTCCACTAAAATTCCTACTTGTGGACGCCCATATTCATCTAAAATGCGCCCTGACACCTGAATGCGTTCACCCAACGGCTCACCAACCATCTGTCCATTTGTCGCGCGTCCATTGATGGTAAGATCATTATCAAACTCTTGCATTTGGCCGTGACCAAAGGCAGGGATTGTGAGTTCGGACAGGGAGTGTTCAATGGCAATGAGAGGCTTTTTTGGGCCGCGTAATATGGTCGATTTATATTCAGGATATATATAGGGCGGATGAACGCTCCAATCCCTTTCATTATGGCTCATTATTTTCCCTCTTCCATTTCACTATATACTTTTTTGGCAATTTTAATGAAATGATTTGCGACGGGAACGCCAATATAAACGCCCAAATGCATCAAAGTCTCTTTGACTTCTTGTTTGGTTGCGCCCGTATTTTTGGTTGCGCGAATATGCATTTCAAATTCTTGGTCATGACCCGCGGCTGCAAGCAGAGTTAGGGTCAACAAACTTCTGTCGCGCAGGCTAAGGACACCCTCACGCGCCCAAACAGACCCCCACGCTCCTTCTGTGATAAAACTTTGAAAATCATCATCAAAGCCGTCTTTTTCACGGATTGTTTTATCAACATGAGCATCGCCAAGCACTTTTCGGCGTATGATCATGCCTTTATCAAAATTGGATAATTTATCGTCTTTATCAGACAAGGTTATTCTCCTTAAAAAATTTAATCATATGATCTGCTAAAATATCGGGCTGTTCAATACAGGGAAGATGTCCGGCATTTTTTATGACTTTAAAGTGGGAGCCTTTAATCAGCCTCGACATTTCTTCTACTAAATCCGCAGGCGTTGATAAATCTTCATCGCCGCCAATACATAATGTAGGCTGAATAATGGTTTTTGTCTTATCATGAAGGTTAGCATTTTTAATGGCAACAGATGTAGCCATATAGCCCTCTTTTGTGGTGCGGCTCAACATATTGCGCCAGCCTTCTAATTGGTGGAGCTTTGAGGCTTTAAATTGCGCCGAAAACCACCGTAACAAGATACTGTCGCTAATGGCTAAAAGGCCATTTTTATCGATGGCCTCTAAGCGTTGTTGCCAAAATTCTTCATTGCCTATTTTAGGTGCCGTATTACAAAGCACCAAAGCGTTGACCAATTCAGGTTTAGAGGCGGCTAAATATTGTCCGATCATGCCGCCTACGGATATGCCACAAATAATTGCTTTATCTATTGTTAAATATTCAAGCAGTGCCGCTAAATCATCGGCCAGTAGTTCGATAGAATAGGGTACGTTGCCAATATCTGATAATCCGTGGCCGCGTTTATCATAACGAATGATGTGGAAATCATCTTTTAAAATATCAACAACATTATCCCACAGACGAAAATCAGAGCCCAGCGAATTTACAAAGACAATCACGGGTTTATCTATAACAGTACTTTGGCAATAATGAATATTTGCACCATTAATATGAGCAATCTGCATATTTCAAACCTTATTAAAATTTATAGTATTCAATAGTATTCTATCAATAGGATTATGTAAAAGGGGAAAATTATATTTTGCCGCTTCTATGAGATTTTAACATTCAATGTTTCGAGCAAGAGATAATAAGCCAGAAAAATCAATGCAAACAATGTCACCATAGCCACAACCTTCAATTTAAAGGAATGGGTGTGATATTTATTGCGGTCACGATGTTTTATAACATCAAGCATTTCATCGCCAAAATAAATAGAGAGGAAAGTGCCAATTCCGCTCAAAATAATAATGCTCCAATAAGGAAAAGGGGTGGATAGAATTTGTTTAAAAAGCACCGTTAGAATAGTTTTATCATAGGCCGATGGGTCATAATTAAGGGCGTAAAGATTGATACCAATAGCAATGGCCCATACTAAAATCTCGCTATGGAGCATGCGAACATTGAACAGTAATCGAATGGGAAAATCTAGTAAAAATCCGGCGTCAGCCACAGGCGTACAGAGCACAAAAAAACTCCAAGTGATAATGGCAACGATGCCACCAGTAAGTAGACCATATTCGTAACTTAAGTAACTGAAATATAAGATTAAAACCGTTAACAACAAAATAAATTTAATTAAAACTTCGCGGTGAGTTTCTATTTTATGGAGTTTCTTGAAATCAACAATCATTGATAAGGGGTCCGTTTTGTTAAAACTGTTAAATATTGATTTAGATCAATATTAATCCTATAATAAGGTCTAGTCTATCCTTAGACGTTTTGAAGTCCGTTATATGCTTCAACGCCAGTTCTTCTACCAGAGTTCATTATTTTTCACTTTCATTTGAATTGGATAAAAAAATGTACAAACAAATCAAAAAAAATATTCTTTATGCTCCCTTGGTCACCTGTATGATATTTATGGGTTCTACTATAGCACAATCACAAGAAAATAATGTTGATTTTAAGAATAAAATAACCGAGCTAGAACAAAGAATTTCTGGCCTAGAGACTTTAAAAATAGAACTTCAAGAATTAAAGCAAAGCCTCGAAGAAAAAGAAAAATCCGTCACCGTCAAGCAAGAAAAGCTTGATACGGAGATAAAATCCTTAAGCTCTCTACAAAAAACTATGTCAGTCAGAGAAGCCACACCATCAACCCGTTGGCATATAGCGGGCTATGCGG
>CALDNY010000007.1 GCA_937914685.1 uncultured Kordiimonadaceae bacterium | reverse complement strand
TTTTAGCGCATCATAAATAATATGCTCTTCTGTGTTTTCATGGAAATAATCAAATAAAGGCTTATTTCTTAATTCTTTGAATGAATGACCAGTGACCATTTCAAAATGATAATTAATGTCATTTATGATGGGAGTGTCTTTTGTAGGATCAATAGAAAGAAGGATAATTGAATCACTTACTTCATTGAAAACAACATTAAAAAGCCCGTTTTCATCAATATATCGAGGATGTTCAGATATACTGATTAATTTATCTTCTTTATGAAATTCGGCGGTAACACCCATAATTTATACGCCCGTAGGATTAAACAACATAATAATTTGTTTGATTTCAAATCACTTAATCCGAATCATCCACTATATGATTCGCGAAATCAACTAAAAATTAACTTTTTGTTAACTATAGTATAATTGAGGGCGATAAAATATTCTTTTAAAGGCGCTTATTGAGGCCCATTTATATTACCATTAATGAATTTATCACTGATTTGACATGTGGCAGGGCCCATCAAAACAACAAATAAAGTTGGTAGAATAAACAGAATAAGAGGAACCGTCATAACGGCGGGTAAGCGCGCGGCTTTTTCTTCTGCCTTCATAAAACGTTCATTACGAAATTCATCAGAAAGAACTCTTAAGGATTGAGCAAGGGGAGTACCGTACTTCTCGGACTGTATAAGCGTCGCGCACACGGCTTTAATAGCGGGAAGATTTACGCGACTGGATAAATTTTGCAACGCTATTCTACGTTCTGGCAAGAAGCCAAGCTCAATGGCGGCAAGGTTAATTTCATCACATAAGTCAGGACTGGTTGACCCCATTTCACGAACCACCCTTTGCATGGCAGTATCCAAAGTTAGACCTGCTTCTGCACATATAACTAATAAATCTAACATGTCTGGCAATGAATTTTGCATGAGAAGATTACGTTTTTTGGTGTAATTTGATAGATATAATTCTGGCGAAAATGAAGCAACAAGAGCAGAACCGATCACATATAATACCTTTTCTGTGCTGGTTAAATCAAACATGCCAAGGCCGTATATTAGAATTACAGCAATGATACTGATTAAAATAGGTAAGATCAGTTTAAAAAAGGAGAATATGACGAGGGCTTCTTTGCTTCGAAAACCAGCCTGAACAAGCTTAAGCTGAAATTTGTCCGATTGTTCGTTTTTGAAGAAATTAAGCTTATTGACCAGACTATGCATAAATCCGACATGTTTCTTTTCTTTAATGGTCTGACGTCTTTTAACAGGGGCCACATAGCCACGCTTTAAATCCTGACGTCTGGCTTGCAATGCTTTAATTTTGCCGTCCATGCCATCTTTTATGATGCCGGTACTCCATATGGCAAGCATCACTAGAAACGCCGATGTTGCTGCGAGTATTGTAATGACGTCTTCGCCACTTATGCCTTCAGGTAAAAATTTTTCCATTTTTACGTCTCAAAATTAATCATTTTAGAAATAATAAACATACCAAGGCTCATCCAGAGGAAGCCCCCTAGCAGTGCGACTTGACCACGTGGGTCTGTAAACATAACACTCATATAATCGAAATTCACGCTTGAAATTATGCCTAACATAATGAATGGCAATGCGCCGATAATTGCAGCACTGGCCTTGCCCTCGGATGACATGGCTTTAATTTTTAGTTTTAATTGTGAACGCCCACGCAAAATATTTGATAGATTGCTTAAGGTTTCGCCTAAATTACCACCCGTTTCTTGTTGTATTGAAATACAAATTACAAAGAATTTAAATTCTGGTGTATCGATCTTTTCCGCTGCATACCATAAGGCTTCATCCATAGTTTTCCCAAATCTAATTTCATCGGTAATGGATTTAAATTCGGTAGAGATGGGGTCTTCCATTTCTTGACTAACTGAATAAATAGATTCAGTGATCGGCAGACCTGCTTTTAAACCCCTAACAATAAGGTCAATGGCCTCAGGAAACTGTTTTGTAAATTTTGCTAACCTTTTTTTGATGGTCGCGTTTACCCATAAATGCGGTAGGAGCAGACCAACAGCAAGGCCTACCATAATACAAGGAAAGAAAGTGAGCCCACTTATAATCTCCAGAATGATAAAGACTAAGAAAGCAATGGTGAAATTGCTTATAATATAATTTTTAAAACTAATATTTTTACCTGTTTTCTTCAGTCTTTTACGTAATTCCGCAGGTTTAGGAATTAAAGCGTCAATTATTGATTTTTCTTCTTTTTTAAATAAAGTTTTTTTCTGCTGTTGTATAAGGGCCTCTTTATTATGGCGGCTTTTAATTTTTAGTAAGCGTCCTTGGGTGACTTTATTGCCTTTGCCAAAAACCCCAATGGCAACAGCAACTGTACCAAGAATAATCAATATGCCTGCAAAAACACCGAACATTAAAATTGTGGGATTGTCTACTATCATGATCTTATTCCTATAACGCTTCCATTAAAGCACGGTCCAAGCCATAATATTTAGCTTTTTCAATAAAGTATGGACGTACATTTGTTGAACGGAATTGTCCCAATAGGTTGCCCTCTGCGTCTTCGCCAGTAAATTCATAAAGAAATAATTCTTGTGTTGTAATAATATCGCCTTCCATACCGACCACTTCTGTAATAGATGCACAGCGTCTGCCACCATCACGCATTCTTGAAATCTGAACAATCAAATCAACGGCACCAGCAATTTGTTCCCGCACAGCTTTTTGCGGTAATTTCAAATCGGCCATGCCGATCATATTTTCCATACGAGTAAGCGCTTCACGTGGGTTATTAGCATGGAGTGTACACATGGACCCATCATGCCCTGTATTCATCGCTTGCAGCACGTCAAAAGCTTCTGCTCCA
>CALDNY010000006.1 GCA_937914685.1 uncultured Kordiimonadaceae bacterium | reverse complement strand
GTAGCCGCCTACTTTTAAAGAGCGAAATGGTCTGAATAATTCATTTCTAATAAATTCATAACTCATTCCTTCTCCATAATCCTCTATATTTATAATAGCATAATCATTTTCTTGGCTTACATTAATATTGACCGAAAGATCGTGATCTTTAGTGGCATTAGTATCAAGGGCATTTTGAATGATGTGCATAAAAATTATATCTAAATCTTCCGCATTAGACAGCACTGATAACGAAGAAATATCTGTGTTCAATTCAACATTTTGTTGAGCCTTCTTAAACTTATCAACGCCTTGCTCCAAAATCGTTATAACATCAATTTCCTGATTTTTCTTGGCTAATGAAGGCTCTTGTACAATATTAATGCGCGACAATAGATTATTCATTTTTTCCACGGTATTTTTCACCGTTAATTTCATATCTTTTTGAAATTCTGGATTATTGCCATGCTTTTCTGCATTTGCTTGCAGTAATGATAACTGACTTGCCATATTTTTAATGTCATGAATAACAAAGGCAAATTTTCGATTAAATTCTTCAAATTCACTAGCGATAGCAAGTGCTTTTAAATTATCCTGTTCCGCAAGGTAGCTCGCGATTTGTAAACTAACCGTTTTAAGGATATCAAAAATTTCCCAATTCAATTCTTTATCGACCCTAGGCTTATATAATATAATGAAGCCGGTAATTTTTTGATTGTTAATAAGCGGAATCACCAACCATAAATCAGGTTTATCAAGTAATAATTGGGGTATTTGACAATCAGTCTTTGCTATTTTACCCCCCACATTATCGTCTAAATTTACAATCCAGTGGTGCTTCTCTAGATATTGAATGAAGGGGCTTTGAATGAGCAATTCTTCGCTTAGATCATGGTCAAAATTCCAACGGGCTATAGGGCTTAAACGATCTGGAGTTTCGCGGTACCAAAGGGCACCACCACGACAATCCATTATATCTGCTACTGATTTAATAGCTCTTTCCTGAATATTATAATGGTCCTCCGATGCGGTAATTGTTCCGATAAAACGCAGCCATTCTTCGCGATAATCAAATTTATACATGAAGAAATATTTATTAAGCCACACCAAGATTGTAGAGCGAATTTTCCCCGAATAAATAATCGCGACGAAGCCAATGAAGGCGGCGAATAAAAAACTTACCTGAAGAATGTTGCCCCATTGACCGCCTTGGTTTTTGATATAATAACCAATTCCTGAAATCGCCAAAAGATATATCACTCCAACAATAAGCGATACCATATGAAAGGCGGCGTCCCGTGACAGGCTTATTCCTACTGACCATTTTGGTTTACGTTTTAAGGCGACAACCAATAAGGGGATAATAATGAAATTCATTGCTCCGCGTGCTTGATATAGCTCTGGATCAATTAAAGAATAAAATAAACCATCACCAAACAATAGAAAATCAAAAGCATAGATAGACCCAAGTCCCAAACAGAAAAGTCTTATTCCCCAACGGTTTTCATTAGCGATATTTCGGTATAGGTTTTCAATCAGGAACAAAATTGAAAATGATAATAAAAGCATATTATAAAATGGCAAATTACCAATAATTCCACGCTCAAAGATCCCCCAAAGCGAAGCAATATAAACCACTTCAATAATGAACCCGATCACAAGCATAATGATTAAACTATTACCAACAATTCTGCTTAGTTTTTGTTTTGCCTGACTATTCCAAATCAGAGACAGGTGATGAAAAAGGAAGATGACCCAAACCGCACCCTTAAGCCAATCAGTAAAAAACGTCAAATTTGAAAGAAATAATAGATTTAAATTTGTCGTATAAGGACCAGCAAAAGATGATATTGCATGGGTTAACCCCCATATCACACTGACAATAACCGCATTGAATAACCAGAAATTATCCTTTTTATACTGTCCTTGTTGAATGAGAAACACAGATAAGAAAACATAGGCTAAAGTGGCAAGCCCGTAGGTCATAAAGCTAATATTATGAACTAAATTTCCCATCAAAATCACCTAACGCCATCGGGCCATAACACCACACGTATTGTCTGAAATAATATCAGTAGATCAAGAAAAAGTGAATAATTTTTAATATAATAGAGATCATATTCTAACTTACGATGGCTATCTTCTTCTGTGGCTCCATAAGGATAATTTAACTGAGCCCAACCCGTAATTCCAGGCTTTACAATATGGCGATTATCATACAGAGGAATTTTTTTATTCAATTTATCAACAAAGAATGGCCGTTCTGGTCTTGGCCCGACAAAGCTCATATCACCACGCAAGACGTTAAAAATTTGTGGAATTTCATCAATTCTTGTTTTACGGATAAATTTACCGATTAAAGTAACCCTAGCATCATTTTCCTTGGCCCATTGAGGACCACCCTCTTGTTCTGCGTTGGCTGTCATACTGCGAAATTTAAGAACATTAAATCTCTTACCCATAAGGCCTACTCTTTCTTGTTGATAAAAGATCGGCCCAGCGCTGGTTAATTTAACACCAAGAGCCGTAATCAATAAAACGGGCATGCTGACAATCAGCAAAATTGAACTGGCTAAAATATCAAAAAGCCTTTTTAAAAAAATATCAACCTTTCTCGTATTATCAAAACCATCCGAAAAAATCATCCAGCTTGGATCAACCATTTTTAAATTTAAGGCGCCCACTTGTTGTTCGATAAAGGAGGCCGCATCAGAAATATAGGTCCCGTTGATTTTGCACGCCAGAAGGTCATGAACTGGCAAAGTTCCTCTACGCTCTTCAATGGCAATAACAATTTCCTGACAGGATTCTTGGGCTACTAATTGTTCAAGACTTTCAATGTCTTTATAATCAATAGCATTTTCTATGGACGTTTCCGTTTTTCCCATTTTCAAAAATGCTTTAAATATAACATTTGATGTGGTTTTATTATTGCTATCGAGCACCCTTTTGGCTCGTTCCCCTGCTCCAAGCACGATAACACGCTTTTCTATGCTTTTATGATCAACAAAATTTAAGAAGATGTAGCGAAATAATATTAAAGAAATGTA
>CALDNY010000005.1 GCA_937914685.1 uncultured Kordiimonadaceae bacterium | reverse complement strand
AATTTACGTTTGGATACACCTTAACAGACTGTCCAGTTTTTTAGGACCACCTCATACCGCCGACTTGGTCGGCGGGGTTTATGGGGTGTTATCCGCGGATCATGCCTAGGGCGTGGGTATACAGATCAAGAAGGGCTTCTTGTTCTTGGCGGTCGCTTTCATTCATTTTTCTTAAACGGACGATTTGGCGGATGATTTTTACGTCAAAGCCTGTTGATTTAGCTTCGCCATAAATGTCTTTAATATCATCGGCCAGAGCCTTTTTTTCTTCTTCTAATCTTTCGATGCGTTCAATATATGAACGCAGTGCATCAGCGGCAATTCCACCTGTTTCTACCATTTTACTTCCTTTTAAGTTTAAAATTACATGTCTTGGTTTTTCTTGAGACTTTCGTCCATTAATTTCATTTGCTCATCTGTGGCCTCTGTTTGATATTGTTCAACCCATTTTGAATATTCCATACCATAAATAAGTTCACGGGCGGTCATTTTATCAATTTCAATGCCGCGCACGTCTGCTTCCTTTGCGTACCATTTTGAAAAACAATTACGGCAAAAACCAGCCAGCCCCATCAGATCAATATTTTGCGCGTCCGTGCGTTTTTGCAAATGGGCGATAATTCTGCGAAAAGTTGCGGCCTCAATTTCGGTCTGTGTTTGTTTATCCATGATAATCTCCTTCAATAATGCTTTATATCTGCCATTTCTGGCATTGTGCGGATGGCTTTTAAATCAGCCGCTAAAATCTCAGCCCATTTTTCAACGCCCTCTTGATGATCAATCAGGTCTTGGCGAATTTCAATATTAACATGGGGGTAGCCATGATGACAGCCGTGGCTATTCATGGTGTGGTTTAATTCTGCGCCTGAATAGGGCTTGTTATCACCAACCATGAAACCTCTTTGGCTTAGTTTTTGATTTAAGGCGTTTGCAAGGCGCGGGTCTTTATGCCACAGCATGCCTGCCTGCCACGGGCGGATTTGACCGTCCATAACGGGGGTAAAGCTATGCAAATTAAGGATCATTGGTGCGGCATTTTGCGTTGCTTTCGTTTTTATCAATTGATCCGCTCCTTGATGAAAAGGGGTGTGGTAATTATTGATCCGATCATCAATGGCGGTTTTTGTAAGATTTTGATTTTCGAAAATATGATGACCGTCACTGATTTGAGGAATAAGCCCTTCTTGATCAAGCGCCCTATTGGCGTCAATGATAAGTCGGGAAAATTGGGCAATAATCGCAGGCGCATCAAGCATCAGAGCCAGAGCACGTGTCACATTGCCAATGCCGATGTCGAGGGCAATATGTAGTGAAAGTTGATGATCAGTTAAGCCGAGATTATTAAATTGATCGGGTACATGATTACTAGCATGTTCGCTGATCAATATAATATTGGCCTTGCCAGCGGGGTTTATAATTTCAAAGGGCATTGATTGTATTTCTTCATATGAATCGGCTTCACATTTGTATATTGTTTTTAAGACTAAAGGGTAATAAAAAATCTACAAAATCAATATTTTATTCTGTACACGGCTCAATCGCTATGTATTAATAATATCAAATAAAAAATATTCAACACAAGGGGCGAAGATATGTCTTTTTACGGAAAAAAAATCAAAACATTATTATTGAGTGGATTGCTGATAAGCGGCTCAAGCCTCGTTATGGCGACAACGGCATCTGCGGCGGATTGTAATAATGATATGAATTGTGCGTCGTCTTGGTTGAACTTATCAGCCTCCGATAAAAAAACAGTTTTTGCTTTTGGCGAAAATTATAAAGGTTTTATGGATAAAGCGCGTTCAGAACTTACTTTTGTCACTGAGGCCGTAAAAATGGCCAAGGCTTCTGGATTTAAAGAATTAAAAGACACTAGCCCCATGACGCCGGGCGCGCGCTATTATGACATTAATCGTGATCGCGCTGTCTCGTTGATAGTTATTGGTACGCAAGATTTTAAAGAAGGTTTCCACGTGATCGGTTCACATATTGATAGCCCGAGGTTTGAGCTTAAAAATGTTCCGCTTTATGAAAAGGGTGACTTTGCCCTTTTTCAAACCAATTATCACGGCGGCCTTAAAATACATCAATGGACCAATATCCCCCTCGCTCTTATCGGTAGGGTTGATAAAAAAGACGGCACGACGGTGCAAATTAATATTGGAATGAATGAAAATGATCCCGTATTTGTCATTGCCGAAATCTCACCGCATACGGACCGTGGCTATAAAGATAAAACAGTTGCCCAGTTGGTTACCGCCGAAGATATGGACCCTATTATCGCCCATATTCCAAGCAATGATGATAAAGGTCTTTCCGATCAAGTGGAGCAACATTTAAAAACCACATACGGTATTACAAGGGGTGATCTGGTCTCAGCGGAGCTATTATTGGTTCCTGCAATGAAATCAAGAGATATGGGGTTTGACCGTGGTTTAATCGCGGCTTACGGCCAAGATGATCGCTTGGCAAGCTATACCAATGTTCGCGCCATTATGGATATAAAGATACCAACCAAGACCGCAGTCGCCTATCTTGTTGATAACGAGGAAGTGGGCAATGTTAATAATACTGGCGCTAAATCTCAGTATTTTTCAAATTTAATTGCGCGTCTAGTCGAAGCAAAACTTGGTGTTGATTACCGCGAAAGTTATGTGCGCCGCGCCATAAGCAATAGCCAGATGATTTCTATTGATGTAAACCCCGGCATTAATCCCATGCGCCCTGATGCGTGGGAGCAAACCAACGGTCCTCGCCTTGGCTACGGCGTTAATTTAAAGCTCTATGGTCAAGGATTTAACGCTAATTCTGAATATATCGCTTATATTCGCAAAATACTTGATGATGATGATATTCCTTGGCAGACCGCGACCTATAAAGTAGGGGCGGCAGGGGGCGGTACTATTGGCGGCGAATTTTCAAGGCAAGATATGGATGTAATAGATTTTGGTGTTCCTGTACTTTCAATCCATACCCCTTATGCTGTGAGTTCTAAGGTCGATATTTATAATTTATATCGCGCTTGTAATATATTTTTCAAAAAATAGGATAAAAAATGCATCGTCGCAGACGCACTAGAATAATAGCAACCTTAGGGCCAACGTCATCAACATTTGACATGATCAAAAAATTGTCGGAGGCAGGGGCCGATATGTTTCGCTTAAATATGAGCCACGGCCAACATGAAGACATATCTAAACTGTATGCCACCGTTCGTGAAGTTGAAAAAATAACAGGCCGACCGATTGGTATTCTCGCTGATCTTCAAGGGCCAAAACTTCGTGTTGGCGTCTTTAAAGATGATCATGTGATTTTAAAAGTGGGGCAGAAATTTATTCTTGATATGGATGATAGTCCAGGATCAGAACAACGAGTTCAGCTTCCTCATACTGAAATTTATCAAGCGGTAACCCCAAAAACAGAATTATTATTGAATGATGGTAAAATCCGGCTTCATATTGAAAAAGTGAGCGAAAAAGAAATCGTCACCAAAGTACTTGTTGGGGGGGAGCTTTCAAACCGTAAAGGGGTCAATGTTCCAAGTGCGATTTTGCCATTGGCGGCCTTGACCAAAAAAGACAAAAAAGATTTAAATTTTGTCCTTGATTTAGGGGTCGATTGGGTGGCGCTTTCATTTGTCCAACGCGCCCAAGATGTTCAAGAAGCCAAAGACATAATTAAAGGGCGTGCTTGGATTATGTCAAAAATTGAAAAACCATCTGCGGTTCATTCAATGGATGAAATTATTGCTATTTCAGATGCGGTTATGGTGGCGCGCGGTGATATGGGCGTTGAAATGCCCATGGAACTTGTTCCTGCTATTCAGAAAAAAATTATCCGCCATGCTCGCCGTGTTGGTATTCCCACCGTTGTTGCTACGCAAATGTTAGAAAGTATGATCACAGAAGCGGTTCCGACACGCGCCGAAGTCTCGGATGTTGCAAATGCGGTCTTTGATGGCACAGATGCTATTATGTTATCAGCAGAATCAGCGGCAGGAGCCTATCCTGAGGAAGCGGTAGCCACTATGAACCGCATTGCCATGTCTGTTGAAGGGGAGCCGAGCTACAGAAGGCTGCTCAATAAAGATGTGGCCAGTCCAGAAGCGACAACGGCCGATGCTATTAGTGCGGCGGCCAAACAAGTGGCAAAAACCATAGAAGCAAAAGCGATTGTTACCTATACAGGATCAGGCTCGACCGCGCTTAGAGCCTCGCGCGAAAGACCGGAAACACCGCTTCTTGTTTTAACACCCAATATTGAAACCGCGCGCAGATTAACGGTGGTTTGGGGTTTGAATTGTGTTTATTCGAAAGATGCTATTAATTTTCAAGACATGATCGATAAGGCTTGTAATATTTGTTATAAGTATGGATATGCTAAAATTAATGACCGTATTGTGATCATGGCAGGGATGCCTTTTGGCACGCCAGGCAAGACCAATGTCCTAAGGATTTCTAGGGTTTTGGAAAATCAGATCAATATTTAAAAAAAGACTTTTCCCAAAAACAGCCAAAAAATAGAAGGAGACCGTGCCCTTGGGGGGGAAGCACGGCCTCCTGTTTATTGCAAGCCGAAGCACACAATAAATTCAATTTACTATGATAATGGGGGTTGTGTCAATTAAACGTTTAACAGGTTAACCTTGCCGTGCTTTAAAACGGCGGTTTGTCTTATTAATCACTAACGTACGACCCTTGCGACGAATAACGCGGCAATCACGATGGCGATTTTTTAAAGATTTTAATGAATTTACGACTTTCATAACTTATCTCTTATAGCTTAAAAATATTTTTATTGACTAAAGCCCGATCTGCGCTCTAGCAAAATCACACTCTGTGAAACTGAGGGAAAACTATAGAGATCGACTTATATTGTCAATAAGATCTGACTTTTATTATCAAAAAAGATTAAAATAAAGCCTAATTTTGCCTAATAATTATGAAAATAGCGATTTTAACCGTTTATTTATCACTAGAGCTTTATAATTTCGAGGAAAATAAATGTATAAAATCGCGCTAAAGACAAAAAAGAAATTTATTCATCATGGAACAAGAAGAGCTAGAGAATCAATTAGGCACCCTTGAATTTAAAAGTCGGGGTCTAGGCGTCGAAATCGGTTATGTCACGCAAGTAAGTGGTAATAGTACGCAAATATTATGTGATATTGCAGTGCTTAACGAATTGTCTCAGGCCCATACTGACGGGGCCGAATTTTCCCCAGGTCAAATTGGAACGGTGCTTAAGATTAAGGTTGCTAAGGGGTTTTTATTTGTCACAGTACGCGAAGTTATCGCCACGCCGACACCAGAAGGCACACTTAAACATGTTATTATGCATCTGGATTATTTAGGTCATGGTACTAAAGCGCCCCAGACTCAAAGCGGGATGATTTTTAATCGCGGAGTGACTGACTTTCCGATTCCCGGCCAATTAGCCTATCCCGTGAGCCTAGAAGACGTCGAAGGTATTTTTGGTGATAATGATAATAATCATTTTCATCTTGGGAATGTATTTCCGCAGTTTTTAACGCCAGCATCCATTAATATTGATGCGTTGCTTGGCAAACATTTTGCAATCCTTGGCAGTACAGGAACCGGAAAATCTTGTACTACAGCCTTATTAATTAGAAGAATTGTCGAAAGGCTACCAAACGCCCATATTGTTATTCTTGATCCTCATAATGAATATGAATCAGCCTTTACCGATTGTGCGGAGCATTTTGATATTCATAATTTAAAGCTCCCTTATTGGATGATGAATTTTGAGGAACATATTGAAATGTTCATCGGTATTAATAAAACCGCAGAGAGAGAGATCGAAGTTGATATCTTGCGACGTTGTATTTATGAGGCCCGGGTTGATAATTCCGAAAAATTAAGTGCAGAGCTGATTACTGTCGATACGCCAATCCCTTATAAATTATCATTCATGATGAGATTTTTGGATGAGGAAATGGGTAAGCTTGATAATCCTGAAACTTTAACGCCTTATTTGAGGCTTCGTAATAAAGTCGATGAGTTGCGCCGTGATACACGTTTTAGCTTTATGTTCTCCGGTATGTTAGTTAATGACACATTGAATACGATCATTGGCCAATTATTACGCTTTCCCGTTGAAGGTAAACCGGTCTCGACTATTGATTTGTCGGGTGTGCCGTCTAATATTGTTAATGTTGTGGTTTCCATTATCAGCAG
>CALDNY010000004.1 GCA_937914685.1 uncultured Kordiimonadaceae bacterium | reverse complement strand
GTTTAAGGGCGATATAGGCATCAATTTGATCATCAGAAAAAACATCACCTTTTTTAAGAAATTCGCGATCTGCATCAAGAGCATCAAGTGCTTCAGCGAGAGACGAGGCAACGCAAGGAACATCTTTTAGCTCTTCTGGTGGCAGCGCATAAAGATCTTTATCCATAGCATCCCCTGGATGAATTTTATTTTCAATTCCATCAAGGCCCGCCATCATTAGAGCAGAGAAGGCTAAATATGGATTAGCGGTAGGATCGGGGAAGCGTACTTCAACACGCTTTCCTTTTGGACTTGCAGAATAAGGGATGCGACAAGAAGCGCTGCGGTTGCGAGCTGAATAAGCAAGCAGAACAGGTGCTTCAAAACCCGGGACTAGTCGTTTGTAGCTGTTTGTAGAGGGATTGGAAAAGGCGTTAATTGCTTTAGCATGCTTAATGATGCCGCCAATGTAATAAAGACAAGTTTCAGAAAGATCGGCATAACCATTGCCGGCAAAAAGAGGTTTTCCATTTTTCCAGATTGACATATGAACATGCATTCCTGAACCATTATCTTGCGCTATTGGCTTTGGCATAAAAGTAGCTGTTTTTCCGTATGCTTTTGCCACTTGATGAGTAATATATTTATAGATTTGTACTCTTTCTGCTGTTTCGAGCAAGGTGCCAAATGTTAATCCAAGTTCATGTTGTGAAGGAGCTACTTCTTGGTGGTGTTTATCCATTGGTAGGCCACATTCTTTCATTAATGTAACCATTTCATTGCGAATGTCCTGACATTGATCATAAGGTTCTAATGAAAAATAGTTGCCGGTAATTCCGGCACGGTGAGCTTTATTACCACCTTCTATGCTTTTGCCAGAATTGTTGGGTGTTTGTGCATCATCTAAGGAATAACCAGCGCTTGCATAATCAACATTATATTTAACATCGTCAAACATGAAAAACTCTGGTTCAGGGCCAAAATAAGCGGTATCGCCAATACCAGTAAATTTCAAATAGGCTTCCGCTCTTAAGGCAGTAGAACGTGGGTCACGGCCATAACCTTCTCCGGTAGCAGGTTCAATGATTGAACAGAAAATCGCGAGGGTCGTTTGATCGTAAAAGGGGTCCAAAAATACTGTTTTGGGGTCTAGTTTAAGGATCATGTCAGAATCATTGATCGTTTTCCAACCAGGAACCGATGAGCCGTCAAACATGACGCCTTCTTCGAACATATCCTCATTAACCACATCAGCGCACATGCTTAAATGATAGCATTTACCTTTTGGATCTGTGAAGCGAAGGTCCAAATATTCAATTTCTTCTTCTTTAATCATATCAAGAATTTTTTTAACGTCTGACATTTTATTTCCTATTCATTTTTTTCGTGATTTATTTTTGCATTAATTAATATTTTAAATAGCATCTTCGCCGGTTTCGCCGGTTCTAATGCGAATAGCCTCTTCGATGGTGCTGATGAAAATTTTTCCATCACCTATTCTGCCTGTCTTAGCGGCGTGTTGAATGGCCTCAACCGCGCGTTCCACAAGGGCGTCTTCTAGAACAATTTCTATCTTTACCTTTGGTAGAAAGTCGACAACATATTCCGCACCACGGTATAATTCTGTGTGGCCTTTTTGTCTGCCAAACCCTTTGGCTTCTATTACTGTAATACCGCTAAGGCCTACTTCATGAAGGGCTTCTTTTACTTCATCTAGTTTAAACGGTTTAATGATGGCTTCTATTTTTTTCATAATATGATCACGCCTTTTTAAAATTTACTATCCTACTAAGCACGTAGTGTGCCAACTTTTAATTTAATTGAAAATAAGGAGTTTTAATGTGATGGCGCGGAAATTTATTTTTTTTTGATTAATTGATACGCAACTGTTGCCTAAATTTTAATCATTGGTGAAAAAAATAATCATTATCAATAATAAACAATAAGAATTTCAGTTTTACGATAATCATACTTGACGCTTTATCAATGAAACCTTAAAAGGACTTCACTTCGTTAGAGATATTCTCTAATTATGTAGTATGTGGCGGGTGTAGCTCAGTTGGTTAGAGCGCCAGATTGTGATTCTGGAAGTCGCGGGTTCAATCCCCGTCACTCGCCCCACTTTCTTTATTTTTTAACCTATCCGTTAAACGGCTAGAATGGCGGCTATAAAGTGGCTGACGTCTTTACCATTATCGGCCAAAGGTAATTCTATCCATGTTGTCGAACATAGGCTGCCATCCTCATTGGGGATGATGCCAGCGCTGATGCAATAATGTTTATTATAAAGGTGGCCTAGATGTTGATAATATTTATTAATAGTATCTTGTGTTGGAGGATTAGCGGATTGAATTTGGTCATAAAGGGTATTTCTGCCCCAATATTTGGCAAATGTTTCGCCGACGATAATATTATGTTTGACGTCATTTATATCTTTACCGGTTTCCATGACGCGCATTTTTGAATGCCAACCGACAAAATTTTCAAATGAGAAATCTTTCCAACTAGGAAGTTTTCCGTCTTTCCTAGTATTTTGCCATAAATTATAAAAATCTACTAATTTTCCAGTGATCTGCGGGGCGGGCCTATCAAGGGGATAAAAAAAGCTATCCAACTTTCTTTTGCCTTCGGTAAATTTAACCACATGAACGGCATTAGTTGTTTCTAATTGATGGGATGACATTGACTTCAATTTTGGGGGCTTCTTTTTTGTTTTGCACTTAAGTTTGCTGTAAAATTAAAAATAAATTTAGGCTTTAGAGTGATTCTAAGAAATTAATTTAGTTTAGTTTTGATATATGTCAATAAATAGCTTTGTAATGCACTATAGTATTATCAAAAGAATGATTATTAAAAATGATACTGATATAATGGAAAATATGAAGTTTTCATCAAAATTATCCCATGCTGTTTTAACTGTTGATAAAATGGCAGATGCCGACCAGTTGACCATTGCTGATTTAATAAGCAGTGGCCATGCAGGGGCGCAGCTTATGGAAGAAGCCGGTTTGGCGGTGGTACGGGAGATTACCAAAAATTTTGAAGGTCGCCGCGCTGTCATTCTTTGTGGGCCGGGTAATAATGGTGGTGATGGTTTTGTTGTTGCCCGCCATTTAAAAGAAGCGGGCTTAAAGGTAAAAGTGGCACTTCTTGGGTCAGTAAATAATTTAAAAGATGACGCATTACATATGCAAAATCTTTGGGGTGATCAAATAGAGGCGCTTAATCCTGATGCTTTGAAGGATCAAGATATCATTGTCGACGCTATTTTCGGTACTGGACTTTCCAAAGAAATCACAGGAATAGTGTACGACACTTTGCGTAAGGCAAATGACTTGGCGGCCCATAAAATTGCTGTAGATATTCCAAGTGGCATTAAAGGAGATACAGGCGAAATACTCGGCATCGCTTTTAAGGCGGATCAAACAGTGACGTTTTGTCGGAAGAAACCCGCTCATCTATTATACCCCGGCAAGCAATATTGTGGTGAGATCATGGTGAGTGATATTGGCATTAACGCACGCACAATAGAACAAGTGAGCCCTGATATATTTGAAAATGATCCTGATTTATGGATCAATGATTTTCCCGTTCACGCCCCGACTATTCATAAGTATCAACGTGGCCATGCGGTGATTGTTAGTGGGGGAATGACCCATACTGGTGCTAGTCGCCTTGCGGCTACTGCGGCCTTAAGGATAGGTGCTGGGCTGGTCAGTATCAGTAGCCCCGAAGATGCTTTAGCCGTTCATGCAGCACATTTGACGGCGGTGATGATTAGAAAACGTGATCAAATCATTGAAGATTTAAAAGACCCGCGCCTTAATGCATGGTGTATTGGCCCAGCAGCGGGGTTAGGGATTAAAACCAGAAAAAATGTTTTGCAAATTTTAAGAGCGGAGAAAAAAACCGTTCTTGATGCCGACGCCTTAACCGTGTTTGAGCAGGGTCCGCTTGAATTATTTGATGCGATCAATTTAATTGAAAAAAATAATTGTGTCTTAACTCCGCACAGCGGAGAATTCGCAAGGCTTTTCCCTAATTTAAAACAATTGGATAAAATTTCAGCTGCGGGCGCGGCGGCAAAATTATCAGGCGCGGTCGTAATATATAAAGGGGCAGATAGCGTGATTGCGGCCCCAGATGGCAGAACCGTTATTTCAAATAATGCTCCAGCCACATTAGCCACAGCAGGGTCAGGAGATGTCCTTGCAGGGTTGGTTTGTGGATTAATGGCGCAAAACATGCCGCCGTTTGAAGCCAGTTGTGCCGCAGTATGGATACAGGCCCAGTGTGCTAATGAAATTGGGGTCGGGCTTATATCAGAGGATTTGCCAAGCTGTATCCCCCTTATTATGAAGCAATTATTTGAAAAATATTAGTAAAACTCTTACTGGGTTTTTGGCTAATGATCCGGTTTAGGAAAATTTTTTAAAAAAATTGAATTTTTCTGTGGCGTTTTGTTTGTAAATGGCTATAAATGCCTCTCAATACGCGATTGTGACGTTTTTGGTGACGTTAAGCGGGTGTGGCGAAATTGGTAGACGCGCTAGATTTAGGTTCTAGTTTCTAACGAAGTGAAGGTTCAAGTCCTTTCACCCGCACCAAAGATTCACAACAATTAAAGTAACTCGGGCTCCATAAACTAGGATAAAACATGTTTGTGGCAGCCCCTTTATTATTAGAATGATTGATCCATGAAGATTACCGAAAAAAAATCAAGCGGCCTAAAGAGAGCCTATGAAGTTATCATCAAAGCTGCGGATATTGATGCAAATATTGATGCAGAACTTCTTGAGGCTCAAAAAAGCATCAATATGCCAGGATTTAGACCGGGGAAAGCCCCGGTGTCACTGCTTAAAAAACTTCATGGTAAAAATTTACTTGGAAAAATTCTAGAAGAAACTGTTTCAGAAACATCTGCTCAGGTTCTTGTTGATAAAGATCTTCGTCCAGCGGGTCAGCCTAAAATTGAAATCGTTTCATATGAAGAAGGTAAAGATTTGACCTATTCTATGGAATTAGAAATTGTTCCTGAATTCGAGCTTCCTGATCTTTCTAAAATTAAATTGGAACGTCTGTCAATTAAAGTAAAACAAGTTCAAATTGATGACGCGATTAAGACGATTTCTGCGGGGCAAAAAGATTATAAAAAGGCCGCTAAAACTGTTAAAGCTGTTGATGGTGATGCGGTTATTATTGATTATGTGGGCTCAGTGGACGGCGTCGAATTTGACGGTGGCAAAGCAGAAGGTGCTCAGCTCGTTCTTGGTTCAAATACATTTATCCCCGGTTATGAAGAACAATTAATTGGTGTTAAGGCGGGTGATAAGAAGGACGTTATTGTTACATTCCCAGAAGGTTATCAAGCAGAGGCACTTGCTGGTAAAGAGGCTGTCTTTAAAGTGATCGTCAATGAAGTTCAAAATCCAGTGGCGGTTAAGATTGATGATGATCTTGCTAAGCGCCTTGGTTTAGAAGACCTCGCAGGACTTAAAGATGCGGTTAAAGCTCAAATTGAAAATGAACATAATGACTTGAGCCGCACCCATTTGAAACGCGGCCTTCTTGATGCATTGGCTAATAGTGTGGATTTTGATGTTCCGTCAAACATGCTTGAAATGGAAAATGAGCAAATTATCAATCAGCTTAAAATGGACCTTCATCGCCAAGCGGTAGAAGTAAATCCAGAAACAAAGCCTGAAGATGTTGCTGAGCCTGATGATGATGTTAAAGAAGAATATAAGTCAATCGCGCTGCGTCGGGTTCGCCTTGGCCTTTTACTTTCAGAAATTGGCACTAAAAACGATATTAATGTTGCT
>CALDNY010000003.1 GCA_937914685.1 uncultured Kordiimonadaceae bacterium | reverse complement strand
TTTGAAGGCCATATTACAGTTGAAGATGCTTGGGACGCGGGACATTTGGATGAAAACTTTCAAACGGCAAAGTGGGGTATTGATCAAGAAGCGCAAATCCGCCGTGATAATCTTAAAACTGAATTAATTAACGCTTATTATTTTTTGAACCTTTGCTAATAATAACCTTGTTTGAAAAAATAGTTGATCAAATTTGGCAAAAATGTTACTCATGAGTAAGCAAACTTTCTAGGGGAGTGCAGGCATGGAAAATATTCTTGATAAATTAGAAGAAAAACGAGCATCTGCGCGCAATGGCGGTGGTCAAGTGCGGGTTGACGCTCAACATGCAAAGGGTAAACTTACGGCGCGCGAACGCATTGAGATCTTAGTAGATGCGGGTAGTTTTGAAGAATATGACATGTTCAAACAACATCGATCTGTTGATTTTGGCATGGAAAGTCAAAATATAGCGGGCGATGGTGTTGTTATAGGATCCGGTACGGTCAATGGTCGTTTAATATTCGTCTATAGTCAGGATTTTACGGTTTTTGGTGGCTCATTATCAGAAACTCACGCCGAAAAAATCTGTAAAATTATGGATATGGCCATGAAGTCGGGGGCACCGATCATTGGTATTAATGATAGTGGTGGGGCAAGAATTCAAGAAGGCGTCGCTGCACTTGCAGGATACGCAGAAGTCTTTCAAAGAAATATATTAGCATCCGGCGTTGTGCCGCAAATCTCGCTGATTATGGGGCCGTGCGCTGGCGGCGCGGTATATTCGCCGGCGATCACTGATTTTATATTTATGGTTAAAGACAGCTCATATATGTTCGTCACTGGCCCTGATGTGGTAAAAACCGTGACCAACGAAGTGGTCAGTAAAGAACAATTAGGCGGCGCGCTCACTCATACAGTAAAGTCGGGCATCGCCGATAATGCCTACACTAATGATATAGTAGCCATCAAACAAACTCGGCGTTTAATTGATTTTCTTCCCGCCAATAATCGTCAGGAAACACCAAGTCGTCAATCATTTGACCAACATGACCGCGAGGAATTATCCCTTGATACTTTGGTGCCGTTAAACCCTAACCATCCATATGATATGCATGAACTTATTGGAAAAACCGTTGATGAAGGCGACTTTTTTGAAATTCAACCTGATTTTGCAAAAAACATCATCATTGGTTTTGGTCGCATAGAAGGAAAAACTGTGGGTTTTGTCGCCAATCAACCCATGGTTCTTGCAGGATGTTTGGATATTGACGCATCGCTTAAGGCCGCGCGCTTTGTTCGTTTTTGTGATTGTTTTAACATTCCAATCGTTACATTTGTTGATGTACCGGGTTTTCTGCCGGGAACGGCTCAGGAATATGGCGGTGTGATCAAGCATGGGGCCAAACTTTTATTTGCTTATGGTGAAGCCACAGTGCCAAAAATCACAATCATCACCCGTAAGGCTTACGGTGGTGCTTATGATGTGATGGCCTCAAAACATTTACGCGGTGATTTAAATTTTGCATGGCCGACGGCGGAAATTGCTGTGATGGGCGCACAAGGTGCGGTCAAAATTATTTTTCGCGAAGAAGCTAAAGACGAGCAGAAATTAGCAGAAAAGACCCAAGAATATTCCGATAAATTTGCAAATCCCTTTATTGCGGCAGGACGAGGTTATATTGATGATGTGATTATGCCTCATTCCACACGGCGGCGTATAGCGCGTGGCCTTAGAATGTTGGTAGGTAAAGATATCCAAAACCCGTGGAAAAAACACGATAATATACCGCTTTAGGAGCTTAAAATGTTTAAAAAAATTCTTATTGCTAATCGTGGTGAAATAGCATGTCGGGTCATAAAGACAGCTCATAATATGGGCATTCAAACGGTTGCGGTTTATTCAGACGCGGACGAAGACGCGCTACATGTTCGCTTAGCGAGTGAAAAAATCTATATTGGAAAATCTCCAGCCTCAACGAGCTATTTAGACGCCGATAAAATTATTTCGGCAGCGAAACAAGCGGGCGCAGAGGCTATTCATCCCGGTTATGGCTTTTTATCGGAAAATGCTGATTTTTGCGAAAAACTAGAAAAAGAAGGCATCATATTCATTGGTCCCAATGTCAATGCGATCAGAATTATGGGCGATAAAATATCGTCAAAAAAGCTCGCAAAAAAAGCAGGCGTCAATATTATTATGGGCTCCCTTGATGTTATAAAAGATGCCGATGATGCGGTTAAAATTTCAGCGAAAATTGGCTATCCTGTGATGCTAAAGGCATCTGCAGGCGGTGGCGGCAAAGGAATGCGTGTTGTTTATAATGATCAAGAAGCACGTATAGAATTTGCATCAGCCTTAAATGAAGCAAAATCAAGTTTTGGTGACGACAGAATTTTTGCTGAAAAATTCATTGAAAATCCGCGCCATATTGAAATTCAGATACTTGGGG
>CALDNY010000002.1 GCA_937914685.1 uncultured Kordiimonadaceae bacterium | reverse complement strand
AAAATAGATTTATATATATTGCGAAATACCATCGTGCCCTTATTCGCCACATTGGGAATCTCTGCACTTTTGTTACTTCTTGAAAAAATGCTTTCCCTTTTTGATTTTGTCATTAATCAAGGTGGTCCGATTGATATTGTCTGGCAGATGCTTGGTAATTTAATGCCACAATATTTAACTTTGGTAATACCACTTGCTATGTTTCTAGGTGTATTACTCTCCATTCGAAAACTTGCTTTAAGCAGCGAACTTGATGCCTTTTTTTCTTGTGGTGTAAGTTTAAATCGACTTTTAATACCATCAATTTCACTTGCTGTTTTACTCCTTATTATTAACGTTATTGTTGTTGGTTTCGTTCAACCCTACAGCCGTTATGCCTATGAAGAGCTTATTTTTGATGTTCGAAGCGGTGCTTTAGGGGCGGCGATTAAGTCAAATGAATTTACCAATCTTGGTAATGGGTTGACGTTACGTATTGAAGAATCAAATGATTCTGGCCGCGAGCTCATTGATATATTTGCTCAAAAAGAAGATCCTGACGGACATATTCTTTCTGTTAGTGCCAAAAAGGGAAGTTTTTTTGCATCCCCCGATCAGAAATATATCATCCTGCGTCTGTTCAATGGCACTTTAATTGATTTTGATGTTAACCAAAACAGACCGCGAATATTAAATTTTGACATGCATGACTTGCCACTGGAAGTCCCCATGTTTGAACAATTTAGAGGGCGTGGTAACCAAGCGAGTGAAATGACATTTAATGAACTTTGGCAAAACCGAAATAGTGATAATAGCGCCATCAACGCCACTATTCATTCGAGGTTAGCAAGAGCATTATCTATTCTTATAGTTCCATTCCTTGCCGTCCCGCTAGGGTTAGTTGCCAAAAGATCAGGAAGGGCCCTTGGCATTTCGGTCGGCGTCTTCATTTTACTATTTTATCATAAAGTCCTTGAATTCGGTCTTGATTTTGCGACAGAAGGAATATTAAACCCATGGACAGCTATTTGGCTTCCGACCTTTATATTTATTTTGATAACGGCGAGGCTTTATTATATTGGCGTCTATAAAGTCGGTGGTGTGCCGCTTCGTAATCTTGAAATTATTTCAGACATCATCACCGAAGCGATCGCTAAATTATACAACCGATTAAGAATGGCGGATTGACATGGTAGAACGCGTTTTCCGTTACGGCGGACATTTTGGAAAAATTTTCAACCCAGGAAGCATGGATGTTTATCTGGCCAAACTTTTCATTGTCCGCTACATCATTATTCTCGTAGGCCTGATCGCCACTTTACAGATGCTTGACCTTTTGGCAAAATCCGAAGAAATCCTTGCTGGTGAAGGCGCGGTTTATGCTGACTTATGGCGATATATAACCCTTAGAAGCCCTCATTTAATCTCTTTATTCTCACCCTTTGTTGCTCTGCTCGCATCAATATTAACCCTTTCTATGCTTAATATTCATAGTGAAATTATCATTATCAAAGCCTCTGGTTGGTCGGCATTTCGTATCCTAATACCACTGATGGCTATGTCATTGCTTGTTGGTGTCGTAAATTTTGTTTTTTCCGAATCTATCACGGTCCATGCCCGCGGCGAACTTAGAAACTGGGAAGCAAATAGCTTTGCCGCAGATGTGCCTCCCGCGCCTGATTCAGTGTATGATACTTGGGTAACGGACGGGAAAAATTTGGTCAAAGCCGAAAGCGCCAACCGAAATGGTAGCATCTTGCTTCTTGATCAAGTAACCCAATATATTCGCGATGAAGATAAAAATATCACCAATATTATTAAAGCTGACTTTGCCATATTTCGTGACGGAAGGTGGAAATTATTCGAAGTAAAAAAATTCGACCTTGATACCTTGAAAATTACCCTTCTCGAAAATCTTGACTGGCAGACATCAGTACCGCCAGAACGGTTTATTTCACAAGCAATTGTCGCAGACCAAGTCAATTTACCTAGATTGCGCCGTGCGATCACACAACTTCAATCTGAAGGCCATAATACAGATAGCCTAGATACCATGTTATACCAAAAATATGTATCTCCCTTAAGCACGCTTTTAATGCCGCTTCTGGCGGGACTAGCGGCCTTTGGTCTTCACCGCGGCGGTAATTTACTGGCACGAATTCTCACAAGTCTGGCAATGGGGTTTGGTTTTTTTGTCATCAATAACCTGTTCATT
>CALDNY010000001.1 GCA_937914685.1 uncultured Kordiimonadaceae bacterium | reverse complement strand
TTAGAAGGCAAAAGAATTGGCGTAATTCTAAGTTCTGTGTCGGCAGAAATATACAAATCGCAGTATCCTGGTTTTAATTTATCTGAATATACTTCGAGCCTTCAGGGGTTAATCGCTCTTGCTGCGGGGGAGATTGATATTCTGGCCTCTATTAAACCGGTGGCTAATTATATTATTGATCAAAATGGTCTTTCCGACATAGAAATGATCGGTGATAAATTTTTTCCAGATACAGGCAACGAAGGTGAAATTCGATTGGGGGTTGGTAAAAATGCGCCCCTATTATTGTCGATCTTAGAAAAAGCAATGGCGGCAGTTTCAGAAGATGAATTATATATTTTAATTAAAAAATGGAACTTACATAATAATAATATTAATCTAACAAATGAAGAAATTAAATGGCTGTCACAGCATAGGACCATTAAGGTCGCTGCTGACCCCACTATAAAGCCCATTGAATTTATCGATGATAATGGTGAAATTAGCGGAATTTCCGGCTCTTATTTAGCTGAAATGGCAAAAACCCTGAACATTCAATTTGAATGGGTAAAAAATAATAGTTTGGGTGAAGGCTTTAGCAAAATTAAGGCTGGTCAAGCCCATATATTATCAGCGATAACACCGACCCCAGAACGCAGCACATATTTGAATTATACCGATAGTTACATGACGGTCACCAACGTTATTTTTGCCCGCGACGGTAATATTTATAATAATTTGGGGGCCTTAAATGGTCATAAAATATCTTTGGTTGCTAATTTTTCTGTCAATGAATTCATCAGGCGAGATTTTCCAAAAATTATAATCACTGAAGTTCCAACAATTAGTGAGGCGTTACAACTTGTCTCCGTAGGCGCTACGGAGGCTTATATTGGCAATATTCCGGCGACAGCCAATGCCATAGCAGAAAATGGGTTTTCACAAATTGCCGCTGTCGGGGTAACGCCCTATAAAATAGAAGTTAGAATGGCGATCCGCAAAGATTTGCCTGAGCTTACAAGTGCATTACAAAAAGCGATGAAGGCGATTGGCCCCGAAATGCGTGCAGAAATTTCAGGTAAATGGCAAGTTTTAAGAATTGAAAATCGGATCAACTATGATTTAGTTTGGAAAATTGTCGGCGCGGCATTTGCTATTATCTGTTTCTTTCTTTTTTGGAATTATTTTCTAAGACGTGAAGTTAATCAGAGAAAGATCATTGAAAAAGAATTGTTGTTGGCCCAAAGTACCGCTCAAAATGCGCAGTTAAGTGCCGAAACATCCCTAATGGAAGCAGAAGCCGCTAATGCGGCAAAATCAACTTTCTTGGCTAATATGTCTCATGAAATAAGAACGCCGCTTAATGCGATCATTGGTTTTTCTGATGCTTTGTTATTGGGAATTCATGGTGAATTAAAACATCCCAAACATAAAGAATATATACAGGATATTAAAGGCAGCGGTGAGCATCTTTCGACAGTGATAAATGATATTCTTGATTTATCGAAAATAGAAGCCGGGAAATGGCATTTAGATGAAAAAGAATTTCAGCTAGAGGATTGTATTAAAGGGGCTATTAAAATGCTTGCGTCCCTTGCTAAGCATAAAAATATAAATATTTCATATAATAATGAAGAGATAAATTCATTATTGAAAATTTACGGCGATCAACATGCTCTTAAAAGGGTGGTTCTCAACCTATTGTCTAACGCAATAAAATATACCAATGAGGGCGGAAAAATAGAGTGTAATGTTAAAGTGGAAGAAAATGGTAGTGTCACAATAAGGTTAACCGATACAGGAATAGGCATTCCTGAGGATAGAATTGAGAATGTATTAAATCCTTTTGAGCAAATCCAAGCAGATCATGATTTGATGGAAGAGGGAACTGGCCTTGGATTATCGATCGTTAAAAAACTAGTAGAACTTCATGAGGGTGATTTTACCTTAATCAGTGAAGTAGGGGTCGGCACCAGTGCTATTGTTTCATTACCCTCGCAAAGATATGTAAATTAATTGTACTCATATCAACATGAGCTTACACTGTGACTAATGTTAAATCGGTGCAAGTTTACGTGCCTTTATCAAAGGGGGAGTGTTCATGTTTTTATCAACGAGCGGAAAAATCGTTGCCGGCTTTGCATTTTTAGGTCTGTTGGTAGTTGCTTTATTTGCTTATCAAAACAATCAAGCGAAATCATTGTGGCAAATTCAAAGTGATTATTTTAATGAGGCAAAATATATTGACCTCACCCATGCTTTTGAGCCTAATCAGGCCGTGTTTCCTGCCTTTAACAATGCTAAATTTGGCCCGACTAAATCCGCAGTCACAATTGAAGGCTTTGCAAATGAGGGTGATGAATTTACCTATGAAAAGCATGGCTTTGTTGCGACATCTTATGTTTTAGCCACTGATCAATATGGCACCCAGTTTGACCCACCAGCCCATTGGAACCCTATGGGGGCGACCATCAGTGATATACCACCAACATATTCACTAAGGCCCCTTGTGGTGATTAATATTGCAGCAAAAGTATTGCTAGACGAAGGCTATCATCTGCAAGTCAGCGATATTGAACAATGGGAAGCTAAATATGGACGTATTCCAGAAGGCTCTGTGGTAATGGTTCGTTCTGATTGGTATAAAAAATGGTCAGATATCAAGAGATTTGCGCAAAAACCTTTCCCGGGGGTTAGTTTGGAGGCACTAAAGTTTCTTCATCTTCAACGAAAAATACTTTTCCACGGTCACGAACCTTTAGATACAGATACTACCCCGACATTGGAAGGTGAATATTGGTTGATGCATAATAATTTTGCTCAAGCAGAAGGGGTTGCTAATCTTGATAAAGTTCCTGAGACGGGGGCTTTAATCAGTATAGGTTTTGCTAAACCTCTGGGCGGTACGGGGGGATTTGCCCGTTATATTGCCATTGCTCCACGCACGTGGCCTTACGGACATTCTATTAAAGACTTGCCTGGTGCGCCGTTAGCGACACAAAAAGCCCCCCTTAAGCGCGGCTTAGACGGTGTGATGAGACCAACTCTGGATTAAAAATTAGTAGGTAGATAAGCCCTAAGATCAATTTAATTATGTTCCAGCAAATCTATTATCAGAGGAGACATTTTATCGGTGATAATATTAACCCCTGTTGGATTTGGGTGAATACGGTCATTTTGATTTAGATCTGGCTTTCCTGCGACACCTTCGAGGAAAAATGGATAAAGGGGAATATTATATTTTTTTGCCATATCAGGATAAATACTATTGAAATTATCCCCGTATATTTGTCCTAAATTAGGGGGAGCTATCATGCCGACAATTAATGTAGGGATTTTTCTGGCTGCTAAAATGCCAAGCATTTTATCGATATTTCCCCTTGTAAGATCAGGGTTTATGCCCCTGAGGGCATCATTGGCGCCTAATGCTAAAATCACCAAATCGAGATTTGAATAACTGGCGAGCACCCATTCAAGACGGGCAAAGCCGCCTGAACTTGTATCACCAGAAACGCCGGCATTAATGACATTGACCTTTAAACCATTTGTTTTTAATTTTTCTTCAAGTTGAACTGTGAAGCCCTCATTTGGGGCAAGTCCGTATCCTGCGGTTAAGCTATCACCAAAGGCGAGGATTTGCCTTTGAGTTTCGCCGTGGGCGCTGACGCTTGTGAAAATGAAAATCGTAAGAAAAATACATTTTATCGCATTTAAGTTGATAGTTGAAAATTGATGCTTATATTTTCTAATAGACAATAGTTACTTTCCTCACCAGTTTAACGAGTATTAATATGACCAATAATATAATTCTTGAGTTAAAGGATATTCATCTTCGCCTTAAAAGTAATGATTTTGAAGTGAATATTCTAAATGGTATAGATTTAAAACTTGTCGAAGGTAAGGCCGTTGCCATATTAGGAGCATCGGGCTCTGGTAAATCAAGCATGATGTCTGTGATGAACGGTTTGGAACGTCAAACATCTGGCAGTGTTATTGTTGCGGGTCATACCCTTGATAATATGAACGAAGATCAACTTGCCTTATTCAGACGTGATAATATTGGTATAATTTTACAGGCCTTTCACTTGATCCCAACCATGACAGCGATCGAAAATGTTGCTGTTCCCATGGAACTTGCGGGTATAAAAGAGGCGATTGAGATTGCTAAGAAAATGTTGGAGGACGTTGGCCTTTCCCACAGAATGGATCATTTCCCAACCCAATTATCAGGCGGAGAACAACAACGTGTTGCCATAGCCCGTGCCATGGCGCCCCATCCAAAAATACTTTTTGCCGATGAACCAACTGGTAATTTAGACGGTAAAACGGGTCACAATATTATTGATCTCATTTTTTCATTAAGAGAAAAAAACAATGCGACTTTGATCTTAATTACCCATGATCAGGAATTGGCGGGAAAATGTGATCAAATCATTCATATAGAAGATGGTTTAATTGTTGATGCGCACCATAATGATGAAAAGGCCGCTGAATAATGATCGCCATGAAATTCGCATTAAGGGAAATTAGATTTGCTTTTAAGCATTTTCAAATTTTTATTGCCTGCTTATTTTTAGGAACGGCGATCATAGCAGCAGTGGGCTCTGTCACAAAAAATATCTCTGTTGCCTTAGAGCAGGACGCTCGGAAGTTTTTGGGCGGTGATATCGAAATAAGGCTTATTCAAAAAGAACTTAGCCCAGATGAAATGGCCTATATATCGGCTCGATCAGTGGAAATTTCACGGGTTAGTGAATTACGTGCCATGGCCCACACCGAACAAAAGGACGATAGTAGTCTTATTGAAATAAGGGCAGTCGACAAAGCTTATCCGTTATTTGGCGAACTGACAACCACAGGCAATATGCCAAATGAGCAACTTTTTGAATTTAAAGATGGCTCATGGGGACTTGTGGCATCGGACGCTATTGCCGTTCGATTGAATAGGGAGGTCGGCGATAAATTAAATATCGGCGATCTTACTTATCAAATCAGAGGTATTATTATTGTAGAGCCAGACAGCGCCAATGCTGGTTTTCAATTGGCTCCTAGCGTTCTGGTTTCTGCGCAAAGTATGGCCGCTACTGGCTTGATAAAGGAAGGCAGTTTGGTTGATTATAAATATCGCCTTAAACTACCAGAAAATTCTGATGCTGTTGTTTTTACAGAGGAGCTGAAAGAGGCCTATCCAGACGCCCAATGGCGAGTTCGCGATAAAAGTAGTGGTGGCGGCAGCACCCAACGCTTCATTGACCGTATGGGGCAATTTATGAGCTTAGTAGGCTTAACGGCCTTGCTTGTGGGTGGTGTTGGGGTCAGTAACGCTGTTCATGGTTATTTAAATTCTAAAACCAATACTATTGCTACTTTTAAAATATTAGGGGCTAAATCAGATACTATTTTTCAGATTTATTTATATCAAATAATTTTTATGTCGGTATTTGCTATTATCTTAGGGTTAATAGCGGGGGGAAGCCTTCCGTTTTTATTTTCGGATTTTATTGAATCTAAAATGCCTATTGCTCTATCCCGTCAATTTTACGCAGGGCCATTGTTACTTGCCGCTTTTTATAGTTTGCTGATCAGTTTGATTTTTACCTTATGGCCGCTTGCTAAGGCCAAAAATATCTCTGCCCGTCAATTATTCCGTCTGACAATATCGTCTTCCAAGGGTGATAAAATACCGCGTTCATATAGTGCTGTTATTATTATTATGGTTCTAACTATGCTTAGTGTCGTCTTTTATACCGCCTCATACCGCGAACTTACTGGCTATTTTATAGGGGGATTGGCTGTTTCGTTCGCTTTGCTGTTAAGTACAGGTTATTCAGTGCGAAAATGCGTTACTTATTTACCAAGACATTATAGCCCCGCGTTGCGCATCGCTTTATCCAATATCACAAGGCCCGGTAATTCAACATTGTCGATTATATTATCACTTGGGCTTGGCCTTATATTGCTGAGTGCTATTGCCATGGTCAATTATGGCCTCAATCAGGAAATTGAAAAACGGGTTAATATTGACGCACCGTCTTATTTCTTTTTGGATATTCAAAAAGATGATCATCAAGAATTTAAAGAATTTTCAACTTCACTAAAGGGTACAAGCCTGTTTCGCACAGTGCCTAACCTGCGTGGGCGCATTACCCATATTAAAGGCGTTAGTGCCGCCGATGTTGAGGTTGATCAAGATGTGCGCTGGATGTTGCGTGGTGATCGCGGGATGACCTTTAGCGACCAGTTACCCGAAGATAATAAACTAGTTGAAGGTGATTGGTGGCCCAAGAATTATTCAGGTGTGCCCCAAGTCTCCATTAGTAATGATATGGCAGAAGGAATGGATTTGACACCCGGCGATCAAATTAGCGTTAATGTGTTGGGGCGAAATATGGATGTGACCATAAGATCTGTACGTTCTGTTGATTGGGGCGGCTTTGGTATTAATTATGTGTTGATGTTTGATCCTCATATTTTAAGTGCGGCCCCCTTTACCTATGTGGGGACGGTTAAGTCGGACAGTGCCAATGAAGCCCCCAATTATCAAGCCATCACCAAAAAATTTCCTAATGTTACCACGGTCAGATTAAAAGAAGTTTTGGATAATGTTCAAATATTGCTTTTACAAATCAAAGGAGCCATTGATGTCATGGCGTCAATTACCATTGTCGCCGGGGTTCTTGTGTTAAGTGGGGCGATCGCTGCCGGTCATAAAGGACGGATCTATGATAGTGCGGTCTTAAAAATAGTGGGCGCGACGCGTTTGGATATTCTTAAGGCTTATATTTTTGAATTTATCATTCTTGGGGTGGCAACGGGAGTGGTGGCGATCATTCTTGGGTCTATTGCTGCTTACGGCATTGTTGTTGGTATTATGCAAATGGAGTGGGTGTTTTCCATAAATGTTCCATTGCTAACCGTCATTGCCAGTATTTTTCTTACCTTATCGATTGGTATGGTCAGTATTTACAAAGCCATGTCGGTGCGCTCAGCTCAGGTTTTAAGAGATGCTTAAATAATTTCTTTTAAAAGCTCTAAGGCGGCAATTATAGTCTTTTCGCGGACTTTGCTGCGGCCAATATTACCAAAATTATGTTTTTGATGAAGGGTATTGCCGCCGCGCTTTATAGCGGCCATATGAACAAGGCCAACGGGTTTTATGTCGGTACCACCGTCCGGCCCCGCAATACCAGTAACAGATACGGCAATATTCGCGGATGAATTTTGAATAGCACCCATAGCCATAGCAATGGCAACATCGGAGCTAACGGCGCCATCGATTTTTAAAGTATCAGCCTCAAGACCAAGGCTTTCCATCTTTGCCCGATTTGTATAAGTGACAAAGCCGCGATCGACCACATCTGATGATCCCGCTATTTCCGTCAAGGCACCAATGATTAAGCCACCAGTACAGGATTCTGCGGTGGCGATTTTTAAATTCTGCGCTCTAGCAAGAACAAGAACTTCTGTCGCTAATGCAATGATTTTATTGGAGAACATAGATATTCACAGCATATAATAATGCAGCCCCCATAATGCCTGCTGCCACATCATCAACCATCACGCCCCATGCATCATGGCGCCGGTCAAAGATAGATATGGGCCATGGTTTTAATATATCAAAAAGCCGAAATGCTAATAATGCTAAAAAATATTGTCCCATATGATGATTATCAGTAATCATTAGGCAGACGATCCATTGTCCGACAACCTCGTCTATGACAATTTCACCGGGGTCGGTTTTTTGACTGACACTAATATATATTTTGGAAGACCAAATGCCGATCACAAAGACAATTAAAATGGCACCGATCAGGCCAAATTTACCTGCATATTCAAGGATGAACCAAGCAAAGGGCAGGGCAGCCATACTACCAAAAGTACCAGGAGCAAAGGGGGTTAACCCTGTATAAAACCAAGTGGAAAATATCAGAGCCGGATGAAGCGATGATTTAGTCCAGTTTTTTACGAACATATTTTTAACCTTTATTGTGCGTCTTCATTCAGGAAGTCTGATTGTGGCTATGGCTTGGGCCATGATGCCTTGTTTTTTCCCTGTAAAACCAAGTTTTTCAGTGGTTGTTGCTTTGATGCTTACTCTGTTAATATCTAAATCAAGCAATTGTGAAATATTGTCGCGAATTTTTTCGCGGTGAGGGGCTATTTTGGGCTGTTCGCAAATGATAGTCAGATCAATATTCGCAATGACACCGTCTTGATCATAAATTAATTGTGCCGCATGTTTTAAGAATATATCAGAACTAGCCCCTTTCCATTGATCATCACTTGGCGGGAAATGATCGCCAATATCACCTAAAGCTAAAGCGCCAAGTAAAGCATCACATAGCGCATGAAGGGCAACATCAGCGTCCGAATGGCCTTTTAATTTATGAGTATGGGGGATTTTAATACCCCCTAAGATAATATGATCTCCTTTGTCGAAGGCATGGACATCGATCCCGTATCCTGTTCTGACATCTGTGTATGAATTTTGGCTCATGTTTTGTGCTTTGATTAAATCTTGTGGGGTGGTTATTTTAAAATTATTTTCGCTGCCGGGTATGATCCGTACCTTAAGGCCGCTTAGTTCAGCAACGGCGCTATCATCGGTAAGGTCTTTATTCTCTTGATGGCGATGAGCCATATAGATGGCCTTATACCTAAAGGCTTGCGGTGTTTGCGCCCGATATAATAAATCACGGTCAAGGGTACTGTCTATGGTCTCATTGGACATATATTTAATGGTATCGGTGACATTTAAGGCGGGAATAACCGCACCATACTCAGCCACTTCAGCAATAAGACGGTTTAGGGTCTTCTGCTCTAAAAAGGGTCGGGCCGCATCATGGATATAAACATATTCAGGCATTATTTCACTGATTGCCTCTAGGCCAGCTAAAACCGACTGTTGACGGCTTTGACCGCCAAAAACAGGGTCTGGCAATGCCATATCACCGATCGCATCATCATAGAGCGACTGATCATCAGGGTGAATAACCACTTGGATATGATCAATGGCAGGGTTTTTAAGAAAAATATTAACGGTGTGTCTTAGCACAGCCATGCCGCCAATATCTAAATATTGTTTGGGAATTTGCTTTTCCATCCGGTGACCGCGACCTGCGGCAACAATTATTACGGCATTTTTTATTATCATGGGCAGACGCTATCATTTTTCGAAAAAAAAGTCTGTAAAAATATGGTTGTTTTTCAGCTTTGACCTATAGATGCTTTTAAGCTACAGTGCCGCTGCATTTGATTACTTTTTAGACACAAACTTGAATTGCTTATTTTTTAATCATGACCATTATACTTAAACCGATTAATATTGGCCCGATCACCATCACGGATCCCGTGCTTTTGTGTCCGATGGCAGGGGTTACCGATTTGCCATTCAGGCGATTGGTCAAACGTTTTGGCGCGGGCCTTGTCACATCAGAAATGATCGCAAGTCAAGCCATGATAAGAGATCATCAGCGTACTCATAAGATGGCAGCTGCGGAAAGCGATGAATATCTTATGTCGGTACAGCTTGCGGGCTGTGATCCAGAAATGATGGCTCAGGCCGCTAAAATGAATGAAGATAAAGGCGTTCAGATCATTGATATTAATATGGGATGTCCAGCTAAGAAAATAGTCAATGGTTACGCTGGTTCTGCCTTAATGCAGAATTTAGAGGAGGCGGGAAAAATATTAAAAGCCACCGTTGAGGCGGTTCAAATTCCTGTAACTTTAAAAATGCGAACAGGTTGGGATATTACCAACCGTAATGCCCCTGAGCTTGCGAAAATTGCCGAGGATATGGGGATTAAAATGATTACAGTTCATGGTCGTACCCGCAATCAAATGTATAAAGGTTCCGCCGACTGGCGTTTTATTCGTCAGGTAAAAGAAAGTGTATCACTACCTGTTATTGCCAATGGCGATATTATAACATGCGAAAATGCCCATGACGCCCTTGAACAATCTGGGGCCGACGGGATTATGATCGGTCGGGGAAGCTACGGTCGTCCGTGGTTTCTGGGTCAGGTTATTGACTATTTAAAAACCGGTGAAAAGCGTGCTGATCCTGATGTTCAAGCCGTTAAAAATATCATGGTTGAGCATTATCTTGCCATGTTGGATTATTACGGCGAAGAGGCGGGCAAGAAAATAGCGAGAAAACACATTAGCTGGTACACTAAAGGATTACAGGATAGTGCGGCTTTTCGTCAAAAGGTAAATAAAATGACTGATACGAGCGAAGTGTTGCAAACTATTGACGATTTTTTCGCGCCCTTATTAAATGAAGATGCGGCTTAATGTGATGGAAGCTCTCAATAATCAGGCAATGATCAATTGTGATATAATATTAAATAGCTTAGCTGACAGTATTCTTACCATTGATGATGATAATCAAATTACTTTTGTCAACGGGGCAACAGAACATCTTTTAGGGCAGAGTTCGGCTATTTTATTACGCAAGAAATTGGGTGATATTGTCTCCTTTGATAGCCCGTTAATGGCACT